>DAORCZ010000332.1:0-8108 GCA_035345735.1 Pseudomonadota bacterium
ACCCAAAAAGGAGGAGCTCCGTCACGCCGCTGAGTGTTCGCCAGTCGCCGTCCCCACGTCAAGTGCGCAGTCGGGAGGCTGCGGTTTTGTCGCAGCGGGCGCGCTGCATGGCGATATGCTCGATGCCCCCGAACTGAGAGTTTTGGAGTTGGAGTTGCCATGTCCACGCCGCACTATGCCCAGACCACCGACTACGCCTTTGTCGACGAGCTCCTGACCTATGGCGAGGACTACCCGCCGCAGGTCGGCGACCTCATCGAGTTCAATCCCAACGACATCACCACAGAAACCGGCGAGCCGTTTCCATCGCAGCAAGCCACCGTTGTCGAGTGCCGGGATAAGACCCTGGTGCTGCGCGATGGCGCGAGCGGCGCCGAGCACGAGGTCGAGCCGGATGGCTGGTTCTGGGTGCGTGAGTCGCCGAGCATCCGCGCCGTCTGGGAGAACCACCTGCGACGCACCGATCCCGACGGCATCGCCTATGCCGATGGCCTGGTCGATCCCAACCTCGTCGAGCGCCTGCGCGCCGATGTGCAGCGACTGATCAACGAAGAGCCGGTCGACTACCACCCCGGCTCGGGAACCAAGGTGCGCGACCTCGTGCATCCCTCGCTTTATCCCTACATTGCGGATCGGTCGGTGCTCGCGGCCGGGTTCTCGATGCCCGCCGACGAGAAAAAGCCGTCCTACGACCGCTTTGGCCGACCGTACGAGGGCTCGCGCTATCAGTGGCTGCCGACGCCGTTTGCCATCTCGGCCGAGGGGCAGGCGCGGCCGCTCTCATACATCAACAACCTTGATCGCGGACGCCACCCAGCGGCCTATGACAACCTGGCGGCCCTGCTGTCGACCGCGCTGCCGCTCATCGAGAGCGTCGTCGGCTACGTCGACCAAACCCGCTTCTTCCAGGAAGACTTAGAGGACATCGAACACGAGGGCGAGCTTCCCGAGGATAGCGAGGGCGCGACCGCCCAACCGGCGACGCCGACCTCGCTGCGTGGGCGCGAGATCCTGGTCATCCCCAAGATCGTCGAGTACCGCCTGGCCGCCGGTGAGACCCACGAAGGCGTGTGGCACGTCGAGGGCATGAGCCACGAGCACATCCTCGCCACCTGCGTCTATGTCCTCGACCGCGACGAGGCCCTGCAGGGTGGCGACCTGTCGTTCAAGCGCGCCTACACCGTCGAGGAAGCCGGCCGCCTGTTCTGGAACATCTCGCAGAGTCGGCCCAGCCCGGTGGAAGACATGGTCGAAGAAGGCACCATCCCGCTCGGGCGGATCGCGACGCCCGCCGGGCGCCTGCTGGTGTTCCCCAACTCGCACATCCACAAGCTCAGCGAGCTCTCGGTGGCGGCCGGGGCCAGCGAGGCGCGGCGACGGGTCATCGTCTTCTGGCTCGTCGATCCCCGCGTCCGCCTACCCAGCACCGCCGAGGTCCCACCCCAGCAGGGCGTCATCCCGCACGACGAAGCCCTGGCCATTCGGCTGGAGCTGATGGAAGAACGTAAACGCCACAAACAGACGCTCAACGTCCGCGCCGTCAGCCTCTGCGAACACTAAGCTCTCGCCCTCAGAAGCGCCCCCCCCCGTTAGAAGGTGTTTACAAATGAATTCCCCGCTGAGCTCCAGAGGCTGGGGCCGCAGCGGATCTCCTTTTTTCGACGCCCCGGCGGAAAAAGGAGGCCGCGGTAGCTGGGGCCCCAAGCTTGCTTGGGGAGGGCCCCAGCCGTGCAGCAAGTCTGCACTAAGGGCACTCGCAGCCCAATTTGTAAACGCAGCCTTCTGTAAGCGCGTTCTTAGTTCTTGTCGTTGATCGACGGCAGGTCTTCGAGGTTGGGAACGAGGACGATCTCGATGCGGCGGTTCTGGCGACGGCCATCGTCGGTGTCGTTGGTGGCCACCGGCAGCACGTCGGCATAGCCCGCCGCTGATAGACGACGCGCATCCAGGCCGGTCTTGATCATCAGGTCGGTGACGGTTAGCGCGCGCTGCGCCGAGAGCTCCCAGTTGTCGCGGAACTTGCCCGACTTGATCGGCTTGTTGTCGGTGTGGCCGGCGACCTGGAACTTGCGCCCCTCGATGCCGTTGAGGATGTTCGTGACCTGCACGATGGCGTCCTGGCCCTCTTTCTTGAGGTCCGTCTTGCCCGGGTCAAACAGGATGTTGTCGGGCAGCTTGACGATCATCAGGCCGTTGCGCACCTCGACCTGCAGCTTGCCGGCATCGACCATGGCCTTGAACTTGGCGACGAGGTCGCGGAAGGCCTTGGCCCGCTTCTCGGCGGCTTCTTGCGCCCGCTGCAGGTCTTCCAAGGTCTTGTTCATCTTGGCGAGCTTTTCGATCAGGTCGGCCTTCTCGCGGTCCGACTTGCTCATGTCGCCCTTGAGCGCGTTGATGGCCCGCTGGAGGTCATCCCGCTCCTTCGTCAGATCCGCGATCTCGTGCTGTAGCTTGGTCTTCTGTCCCTCGAGATCGTTCACTTTGCTCTGCAGGTCGGCATTTTCGCGCAGCTTCTGTTCCCACTGCTCCTTCGGAATGCCACAGGCCGAAACCGCAAACAGCAAGGCCAGAGGCAGCACTCGTCGCAAAGATGGCATCGCAAGGACTCCCGGTAATCAAAGGTTCTACGGCCCACCCAGCATAACGTACTTGGCGGGATGGAAACACCCATCGCAGCCTCCTGAAAACGCCGTAACGGCCCCAGGAAAAGGCCCCTGCGCGGACCGGTCGTGTGGGGCCTGGCGAGCGGAAAAAACTGCAAATTCGCGGACTTGCGCTTGACAGTGCACTCTGGCGATTGTTAGCAATCAGCTCTAGCAGCACAGTCTTCGCTCTCCGGTCTTGGGCGCTTGCAGGCTATGAACCCAGCAAATCAACTCGATGAGTTCGACCTCGCGGGACGGTGGGTAGCCGTCGATCCGCAAGGGGGCAGCGGCCTCAAACGCTTGCCCAACGGTAGTGTCATCGTCGACCACGACAGCGAGATCGACCTCCTGTGCCAGCGCGTCGCCGAGTCCGGCCTGAAGCGCCTCACGATCTTCCGCTACCAGGGCTCATCCAGCTTCCACGACAGCCGCGTCCGCGCCTAGCGCAGCCCTCTTCTCCCACACTCCGTCCCCCCGCAGACCCGTTCCTGCCGCTTGTTTTCGGCTCGACTTCCTTCGTACGATGGAGGGATGTCCTGGCTGGAGCCGACGCGCCCTCGGGATGGGACGCGTCCATCGCATCCGCTGTGGTGCCTTGAGCCCGCCGGACAGAGCAAGGTGTAACCCAACCTCTGGGGGGAGCGGATGAAGCCGATCGTGAAGAAGATCCTGTTGGGCGCCGGCCTGGTCTTGGGGGGCGCGATCGCGGGGATCGGGATCTATGCCGGCTCGAAGGTCTCGGCCTTCAACGCCAGCATGGACCACGTCTACGATATCCCGGTGCCCAGCCTGTCGCGCTCAAGCGATCCGGCGGTGCTGGCTCGGGGCAAGCACCTGGCCGAATCGGTGGGAGCCTGTGCGACGGCGGACTGCCACGGCACGGATCTCGGCGGCGGCAAGACGCTCGACATGGGACCGCTGGGTACGCTGGCTGGGCCCAACCTCAGCAACGGTCTGCTCACCGCGTACAGCGACGGAGAGCTTGCGCGGCTCATTCAGTACGGCGTCAAGCGCGATGGCCGTAGCGTGCGCCTGATGCCGGTGCAGGACTTCAACTGGCTGCCGCAGGCCGATCTGGTCGCGATGATCTCCTATCTGCGCAGCATCCCGGCGGTGGATCGGCCCAACGGCAAGACCGAGGTCAAGCCGCTCGCCAAGATCCTCGATCGCCGCAATGAGATCATCTTTGACGTCGCCCGTCGCACCAGCGTAGCCAAGCTCGATACCGCGCCCGCCCCATCGCCGACCGCTGACTACGGCCGCTTCCTGGCCCGCCTGTGCATGGGCTGTCACGGCGAGGGTCTGGGCGGTGGCCGCATCCCCGGCGCTCCACCGTCGCTGCCCATCCCGTCGAACATCACGCCGCACGAGACCGGGCTTGCGGGCTGGACCTACGAGGACTTCTTGACGCTGCTCAATACGGGGCGGCGAAAAAATGGCTTGGCGCTCAATCCGTTCATGCCATATGAAGCCTGGGCCAAGTTTGACGACGTCGAAAAGAAGGCGCTGTGGGCCTATTTGCAGACGGTGCCACCGCGACCTTTCGGGCAGCGATAAGCGCGGCGCCCGAGCCGTCGTTCTTTCCCCCAACCTGAAGCCACCTCTTGGCGATTGCGGTCCTTTCCAGGGCCGTGAAGCCAAAAACTCGGAAGCGAACTCCCATGTCGAACTCTAGCCGTCGCGATCTTCTTCGTAGTGCCGCAGGTCTCTTGGTGCTGTCAGCCGCCGTGGGCTGCAAGAAGGAAAGCAAGCCCTTCACCTGTACGGATCTCAGCGCGCTGCAGCCGGCCGAGACCGCGGTGCGCACCGCGCTCGGCTATGTCGAGCCCTCGACCGAGGCGGGCAAAGACTGCGCCGGCTGCGTGCAGTTTACAGCGGCACCAAGCGACGCTGCCGGAGCCTGTGGAAGCTGCAAGCTGATGAAGGGCCCAATCCATCCCAAGGGCTACTGCAAGGGCTTCGCTCCCAAGGCGAGCTAAGCACCGCCATGTCTAGTCGCATCGACGAGATCAAAGAGATCGTCGCCCTGGCCCCGGGCGATCCCTTTCCGCTGTACGGCCTGGCCATGGAGTACCGCAACAGCGGCGACTTTACCGAGGCGGCGGCGACCTTTGCGCGCCTGGCAGAGCGCTTTCCTGACTACGTGCCGCAGTACCTGATGCATGGTCAGCTGCTCTCGCAGGACCTCAAGGATTCCGCGGCGGCGCAGCGCGTGCTGCAGACCGGCATCGAGCGGGCGAAGGCGGCTCGCAATCACCACGCGCTGGGCGAAATGCAGAGCCTCCTGGATCGGCTGCTCGACGAAGATGCGTGATACGCCGCCGCGCTATGTGTGCATCCACGGGCACTTCTACCAGCCCCCGCGCGAGAACCCTTGGCTAGAGACCGTCGAGGTCCAGCCCGGCGCTGCCCCCTATCACGATTGGAACCGCCGCATCACCGCCGAGTGCTACGCGGCGAACGCCCAGGCCCGGCTGCTCGACGAGCGTGGCCTCATCGCGCGCATCCTGCGCACCTACGATCGCATCAGCTTCAACATCGGCCCGACGCTGCTGTCGTGGCTGGAAGAGCAGGCACCGCGCGTCTACCAGGCGATCCTCGCCGCCGACGCCGAGAGCCAGCGACGCTTCTCTGGGCATGGCTCGGCGATGGCTCAGGTCTACAACCACGTCATCATGCCGCTCGCCAACCGGCGCGATCAGGTGACGCAGGTGCGCTGGGGGCTGCGCGACTTCAAGCGTCGCTTCGGTCGTGCTCCCGAAGGCATGTGGCTGCCCGAGACCGCCGTCGATCTGCAGACGCTGTCGGTGCTGGCTGAGCACGATATTCGCTACACCGTACTGGCGCCGCACCAGGCCAAGCTGCCGCCCGGCACGAGCCTGGATCCGACGCGACCGTATCGCGTGGCGCTTCCCGGGGGGCGCTCGATCGCCGTGTTCTTCTACGACGGACCGGTATCGCGTGCCGTGGCGTTTGAACACCTGCTGGGCAGCGGCGAGCGCTTTCTGGCGCGACTGCTCAGCGCGTTTCCGGGTGAAGGCGGGCCGGGTGCAGCCCAGCTAGTTCACATCGCCACCGATGGTGAGACCTACGGCCATCACCACAAGTTTGGCGAGATGGCCCTGGCCTACGTCATTGATCGACTAGAGCGGGTGCTGCCGCGCAGCGACGGCCTGGGAGCGGGAAAAAATGCCAGCCCGGCTGCGACTGGCACGGCGCCGCTCTTGACGAATTATGGTGAGTTTCTAAGCCGCCATCCGCCGCAGCAGAGCATCGAGATCGTCGAGAACAGCGCCTGGAGCTGTGCCCACGGCATCGAGCGCTGGCGATCCGACTGCGGCTGCAACAGCGGCGGGAATCCCGGCTTCCATCAGCGCTGGCGGGCCCCGCTGCGCGCCGCGCTGGATGCACTGCGCGACGCCATCACGCCGCTTTATGTCGAGCAGGCCACGCCGCTCCTGCGCGATCCCTGGGCAGCACGCGACGACTACGTCGACGTCGTCAACGATCGCAGCGAGCGCAGCCGCAGTCGCTTCCTGCGCAGTCACGCCACGCGCAGCTTGAGCGAAGGCGAGCAAGTGACCGTCTGGCACCTGCTGGAGATGCAACGCCACAGCCAGCTGATGTACACCAGCTGCGGCTGGTTCTTCGATGACATCGCAGGGCCCGAGCCGACGCAGATCGTGCAGTACGCCGGTCGCGTGGTGCAGCTTGCCGGGGCACTGGGGCAGGCGCAGCTTGGCGAGCTTCTGCGCACGCGGCTGGCCCAGGTGCCGGGCAATACCGCCGCCGTGCCCGACGGACGCACTCTTTACGATCGCTGCGTTGGGCAAGTCGCCATCGACATGCAGCACAGCCAGATCGCCGCCAGCTATGTCCTTTCGCAGATCGTCGGGATGCCGCCCAGCGAGAGCGAGTCGCGTCGCACCACCGAGGCCGAGGAGGCCAAGACGCGGCTGTTCTGTTACGAGATCACCCCGCGAACCCACGCCCGCTATCGCAGCGGATCGCTGTGCTTGTCGCGGGGCACGCTGCGCGTCAGCTCACTGGTGACGACGGCCGGACATGAGCTGAGCTACGTCGCGCTGCACTTCGGGGCTGCGCAGGTGGCGATCGGCATCAGCGAAAATCTCGCGCCGAATCCGGCGCAGAGTCCGCTGGCCAACGATGAGACAGGCAAGGAAACAGACGAGCTGGCCCGGGCGCTCGACGCGGCGGACATCCCGGCGCTGCTGCGCACGCTTTCTGATCGCTTCGGCGCGCGGCTGTATTCGCTGGGGGACCTGCCGCTCGACAGTCAGCGCGCGGCCTGGGAGGCGCTGCTCGCCGAGTCGCTGCGGCCGCTGACGCAGAGCCTAAACCAGCTGTCGGCGCTGCACGCCCCGCTGTTTCAGGAGGCCGCGCGGGATGCGCTGGGGGTCACGATCCCGCGTGAGCTGCAGCTTGCCCGCGAGCTCTCGCTCTCGCACGAGCTGGGCCATGCCCTGCGCCAGCCGCGCCTGCATCGACCGTTTATCGCCGCTCTGCTAAAGCGGGCACACGATGAACAGGTGGGGCTGGATCTGCCGGCCCTGCGACGGCAGCTTTCGACGACGCTGAAGGCACGGCTCGAAGACTGCGAAGATCACGCCGAGTCCGAGAGCGCGCTCACCGAGCTGGTCTCGGTCGTCGAGCTCGCAGTGCAGCCGCCGTTTTCGCTCGATCTCATCGAGACGCAGGACCTGTGCTACGCGCTGCGCCACGAGCTCTATGCCAGCCAGCGCAGTCGCGGTGCCACCGGCTGGCTACAGAGCTTCACGCGCTTGGCCGAGCTCTGCCGCATCGCGCTTTAGAGCAGGCCGCAGCTCAAGCTGCCGCGCGACGAACCCCTCTTCATGGGCGAGCAACCAGCGCTTGAGCGGCAGGCCGCCGGCAAAGCCGGTCAGATCACCGCGGGCCCCGATGACGCGATGGCAGGGGATGAACAGCGGCAGCGGGTTCTGGCCGTTGGCGGCTCCGACGGCGCGTACGGCCTTGGGGCGGGCGATGGCGGCGGCGAGCTGGCCATAGGAACAGGTCGTCCCGAAGGGGATGGTGGTCAGCTGCTGCCAGACCGTGCGCTGAAACGGCGTGCCCTGCGGCGACAAGCGCGTAGTGAAGATCTGGCGCGTGCCGGCGAAGTACTCGGCCAGCTCGCGCGCAGCCTGGTTGAGCACCGCATGCGTCGAGCTATCGACGGGCTCGCCACGACGCGCTGGGCTTGGGTGGTGGTGGGGAAAATCGACGGCGACCAGCGCATCGCCATCCGCGACGAGCGTCAGGCGGCCAATCGGCGAATCGACAGAGCAGAGGGAGAGAGAGCTCACGCTTTACGTCCTTTTTTTAGCGAGGTCGGAGCGGCGGGCGAACCACCGGCTGAGTGAGACGCCCATAGATACATCACGGCGTGGGAACGGAACGGTCGCCAGGCCTCGGCCCGCGCAG
>DAORCZ010000333.1:0-8101 GCA_035345735.1 Pseudomonadota bacterium
GGCCGCTGCCGGCGACGGCTAAGACGGCTGAGGTACCCGCCTTGGGGGCGACTGCGATGGTCACATCGCGCAGCGAGACAGGCTCGGGTCCCCCAGAGGCCGCGCGGTCCGGTGCGGTCGTCTCGCTACCGCCTGAGCCGACGCTTGCCCCCGCTTCGTTGGCTCCCATCGCTGCTGTGGCCAGTACAAGTCCGC
This sequence comes from Pseudomonadota bacterium, assembly GCA_035345735.1. Classification (GTDB taxonomy): domain Bacteria; phylum Myxococcota_A; class Polyangia; order Palsa-1104; family JAEUJZ01; genus JAEUJZ01. Next base: position 196 of record DAORCZ010000333.1, read on the forward strand.
GGCTGGCGCGCCCAGCGCCCGTCTCCGCCGCCTCGGCACCGACGTGGTCGGCCGCCGGAGCTCTGCGCATCGATCCGGGGCTGCTGCCTCAGCAGGTCACGCCTGAGCTGGCTCATCTGCTGGTGGGGCCCAGGGTGTCATCGGTGGTTGCCCCGTCGGTCTCGTGGGCACAGCCAGGTGGCTTGTGGTCGCAGCCGGCCTGGTCGCAGATGGGGATCTTGTCTCGACTGGCGGATGGGCCGCTAAGCACCCAACTTGCGGCCTGGCGTGTGGCCCCGGGTGTGCCGACTGCAGTCCTGCGCTCGGTGGCAGAGGCGGCGCCGGCCCGCAGCCTGTCGTCGTCTGGCTCGCTCGCCCGTCCCTGGGTAGCCCCTGAGACTGCGCCCGCGCTGAGCACTCGTCGGCCCGCTAGTGTACCGTCGGCTACCCCTCGCGAACTGCTCGCTCCGACGCTGGCTCGGCCTACGGCCCGGCCGTCTGCTCCGACGGTGGAGGTCCCGAGCCCGGCTCTGGGGTTCTCAGCTGCTGGCGTCCCCGACGCTGCGATTCCGACGGTGGGCCTGCCGGTCGCGGCTCAGCCTTGGCGGCAGGCGGGCGGCATGGCGGCACTGGCCGAGCTATTTGCCGCCGGCGTCGGCCTAGGCAGCGCGGCGAGCGCAACCTCGGCCCAGCTGCAGAGTGCAAGTGGTCGTCCCGCGCTTGTCGCAGAGTGGCTACAACCGCTGCTCGGTCTGGGGACATCCAGCATCGCCGCACCCGGGCTCGCAGGGATGCCGCGCGCCCTCTTTACGTCGCTGCCGACGCCGGCTTCTGCCGTCGGAGGGGCCCCGCTTACCGCATCTGCCGGAAGTGCTCCGGACACGCAGCCAAGCGCGGGCATGATTCGTTCACCGCTCGGCGCGCTGCCTTTCCTTCCGGCACCGACGGTCGCACCGACCACGCCAACCGGCTCAGCCGCCGCTCAGACAGCGACGGCAGCCTCAGTGAGTCGGGCAGTGCCGTCCGCTGCCACTCGGCCCGTCGCCCTGCCGGCGGTGAGCAGCCCCGTCGAAAGGCCAGTGTCGTCGTCGTCGCTGGCTGGATTTGCGGCCCCCGTCGTCGCTGGCCCAGGATCGCCGATGCCGGTGCTGCCGCTTGGCGGCCTGGGGTTGATGGCGCAGCAGTTTGCCGGCCTGCAGAGCCTGCGCACCGTCAGCAGTGGCCTGCCTCTCGTGGCAGAGGGCAGTGCCTGGGCCGCCGCACCTGGACTTCCGGTGAGTCTGCAGCGGGATCTGCTCCAGGCTCGCGCCGTTGTCGGGACGCCGACCGTCGCTGGGGCGCCTACCCTGAGCATGCCGTATCTGAGTCTGCTGCCCAGCCGGCCAAGTCAGCCCGCGTCCGTGAAAAGGGCGACATCGGCTGCGACGGAGAGCCAGCCCGCGGCGACGATCAATCGGCCCACTCCAGCAAGCTTGACGCCGACAGCTGGGCCGGCTGCGGGCCCGACTGCCGCACGGGCGTTCCCAGCGACTGCGCCGTGGTTTGCTCCCGGGGGTGGCGGCACGCTGGCTGAGTTGTTCGCGACGGGGATTGCGACGACGAGCGGAGCCTCGGCCTGGCTGAGCCAGCTGCACGAGAACATCTCGTCGGGAGTAGTTCCTGCCTGGGTTGGGTCATGGCTCGCGGCGCAGTTGACGGGAGCCAGCGCCAGCCCGGCGACGGTCGCTGGGCCAGGTACCGAGGCCGTGCGCAGCCTGCCCTATCTGGGGACAGATGCCGTTCGCCCTGGGCTACGACCGGTCGCTCCGCAAGGGCGCGCACCGTCGGCTGCCCCGGTTGTCCCGCTGGACCGAAAGGTGACTCCGGCGACTGCGGTCGCGTCGGCGCTGACGTCGACGGCGGCGGCACCCAGCCTCTCGCGCCTGGGCCAGGCGTCGGTTCGCGCCGAGCAGTTTGCTTCGCAACAAGGACTGGCTTCGCCCCCGAGTGGTTCGGGCATGTGGGCCGACGTCACGGGGGGCTTGGTTTGGCTGCCGACGCCAGCCGCTAGCCCCGCCAGCCCGCGTTCCGGTCGTCAGCCGTCGGCTTCGCCGGGGGCCGCTACAGCGATGGGCAGCCTCGGCCTGCGCAGCGAGCTCTTTGTCCGAAACGAGCAGGCCCGCGTCCTGGGACCAAGTCAGGGCATGGCTCGCAGCCTGGGCCTGCCGATGGTCTCGGCCACGACGAGCGAGGCTCCCCCTGCCAGCGCGGCTCGCTACACGCGTGGCGGTGGAATGGTCTACCTGCCGAAGGCTGCGCAGGCTCCATCGCTGGCCAGTGCGGCTCGTCCACTATCGCGGGGCGTGCATGTCTCGCCGATGGAGCTGGCTCGCCCGTGGGGAACTCTGCCAGCTGAGCTGAGCCGCCTTGGTTTCAGCAGCTTCCCCATGCTGTCCGGCGCTCGCTACCCGACGATGGCTCAGCCTGTTCTGGCTGGCTTGGGACGTCCGGGGGCGGCGCAGGTTTCGGCTCCACATCTGTCCGCGCGTCAGCTGGGCAGCCTGCCGGTGCTGTCGAGCGATTCGCTGCGCAGCGAGCCGGAGGTGCGCCTGACGCGGAGTGCACCGACTCCGACGGTGGTTAGCCGGCAGCAGCCGTATGAGCTGGCCGCCCGCTTCGCCTCGTCGATGCTGACTGCGTTCCCGCCGCAGGAAACCCGGGCTACCGCGTCCATGCCCGAGGCCACCCGGCCGCAGATGCTGTGGCCGCAGACGGCAGCCGTAAGCCAGGAGCGCATCCAGCGCGTGCTCGCGATGCTGCCGGCGGCACTGCCCTCGTCGGGCCCGCTGGCGGCGCTGGCTGAGCTGGTTAAGGCACCGGCGCCGAATGCGGGGACGGGGATGCCCCTGTGGCAGCGGATGCCCGGTGGTCTGCCGGCACCGACTGCCCCCGTCGAGGGGGATGCCGGTACGGCCAGTGAAACGGAAGAGGGCGGAGAGTCCTCGACAGGCCCGGAACTCACGCTCCTTCGAGGAGACAGCCCGGCGCGTGCCCGTCGGAGCAGCGAGCCTGCGCTGCGTCCAAGCCTCAGCCCAAGCAGGCCAGCCAGCCCTCCCCCCGTCGAGGTCTTCAAAGCGGCCCTCGCGGCGAGCGGTGCCAGCCGCGAGCATGTCGAGGCCTCAGCCAAGCTCATGCAGGTGATCCAGGGCCAGGCGAGCGGGGGAGGCTCCCGCGGCGACGATCGGTTGACGCTGGAAGACCTCACGCTGGTCGCCATTTCGATGGGGCAGGGCAAGATGGCTGCGGCGGCAACCGCGGGCACGCCACACGTCCCCAGCGTCGAAGCTGCGATTGGCTTACCACCGGCGCAGCATCCGTCGGTGGCACAGGACGACCGCGAGGTTCGGCGCAAGCTCGATCGCATGGCCGAACACGTCGCGAAGCAGGTCAAGGATCTCAAGAAAGACGGAGACATCCGCGGCAGCTTCTCGATGTAGCAGGACCAGGCGTCCGCCTCGACCGCGCTCTTCGAACATTCTCCCGACACCGACCACCTTCTGCCGTCCCATGCTGCCCGCAAAGGCGGGGCCACTCGTCTGCCTTCATGCAACAATGCGGGCATGTTTGGCTGTCGATCGAACCCGGCCGCGTCCATCTCTCGTCTTTGTGCCCATCGCACGGCGCTGCTTGTCTGTCTGCTGCTGTTCGGCCTGCTGCAGGCGGCGGAGGCTCAGCCTGCCCGCGCCGCGTTGCCTACGGTGCTGCGCGTCCACGCCCGCAGCGTTGAGACGACCGTGAGCGCCCTGCGCAACTACCTGCCCGTCCCCCTCAAGCCAGAGGCAGCGCTCGACAGCCTGCTGGGCCCGGCGGGCGTGCTTGTGCAGCTGACTGCCCCCGTCGATCTGGTCGTCGCTCTCGACACGCAGTCGCTGGACAGTCCAGCACCGCCGCTGTGGGTGGTGGTGATGTCGGTGCGGAGCCTGGACGAGGCCCGCAAGCAGGCCGGAAGGAACGGGCTCGTGCTCGATACCCAGGGTGCCTGGAGCCGCTTTCAGAGCAAGTCGAGGAGCGATACCTGGCACTGTCTGCTTGGCCCAGGCCCCTCTGGCAGCGCGCGCTTGGCCTGCAGCCTGGCCGAACGCAGTCGAGACGAACTTGCCGAGTCCAGCATTGCCAAGCCGGCGTTGACTACGACGAGCGATCTGCGAGCCGAGCTGTACGTCGACACCCTGGTCCAGACCTACGACGGCCTGTGGCAGCGCGCGCTCCAGCTAGCCGGCATGTTGGTGCCGCAGAAGCTTCAGTTGGGGCAGCCGGTCTTCGATCGCGCCCTCACTGATGCCACCCAGACGCTTGTCGGGCAGTTGGCCATGATGAGCCGCGAGCTCCGCCGCGTGAGCCTCGATGTTCGCCTGGACAACAGTGGGGCTCAGCTTCAGCTGGGCTATGAGCTGACCGGCCAGACCTCGTGGTGGGGGCAGAGCGATGCCCAAGCGGCCGACGGGCTGCCACCGACGCCCCCGGCGCTGTTTTGGAGCCTGAGCAAGGACAGCGGCTCAGCGTCTTTTGCCGTCGGGGATCCCCGCCCAGCACGTCAGATCCTGTCGCTTTTGACGCCGCTTCTCGACGGCTTTCTCACGCACGACGGACTGCCGGCCGCCGATCGCCAGGCGATCCTTGGCTTGTTGACAGGCCTGTCTCTACCCGACGGCTGGTTGACTAGCGTGTTTGCCGAGGTCTCCGCGTCCCCTTCGGCCGCTGTGCGGGGCGATCGGCCCGGGCAGGAGCGCCCGCTCGGCGGTGCGACTTATCTCCTGGCGAGTGAGGGGCAGAAGGGCCTGACGCTCGACTGGCTTAAAAGCATCGTCGGTGTCTACAAGCGACCTGGCGTGCAGAGCTACCTGCGTACCAAGTGGAAGACGGTGGCCAAGTCCGAGCCCTTGCCAGCCCTGCGGATGCAGCCGGCCGCGAAGTCGCTCGGCGCGGGGGCCATGCAGTTCACCTTGAGCCTGACGCTGCCCGCGGCGCTTGAGAAGGCGGCGGCGGGACGGGTTGGGGCTGCTGCTCCAGCGGGGCGAGCCGCGGCGACGCCATGGGTCTTGCATCTAATCGGAGTACCGCAGGGCGAGCGGACGTGGATGGCAGTGGGGAGCGATCCCAGCGCGCTCACGACTGCGCTTACGACTCAGCTCAGCATCGCGGCTGACGCGACCTTGGCGAAGCGACCCGGCCTAACTGAGCTGCAGGCGCCTGGGCTGCGCAGCGGCGGCTATACGTCGCTGCAGAGCATCGCCCGATATTTGGAGTCCGGGCTTGCGATGTCGCGGATGCGGCTGCCAGCGGGGCAGGGCGACAAATCTGGCCTCGCCGACTTTCGGCAGATCTTCAACATGATCCCGCACCACGGCGAGACCTCGCTCGTCTACACCTCGCGCGTCCGGCGAGTCGGTGAAGCAGGCAAGGGTGGCCCCTTACTCGGCGAGATCGCGCTGCAGGCGCCGCGCACCGTGATCGAAGATCTCGTCGCCTTGGTCATGCACCTGGCGCTTTAGCCAAGATGGCCGGGAGGGCCCCTAGGTCGAGGTTCCCCCCGCACAGCAGCGCCATCACGCGTCGACCGGCCAGCGGTACTCGGCCGGCGAGGGCCACCGCCGTCGTCAGCGCGCCCGTCGGTTCCACCACCTGCTTGCTGCGCGTCAGCAGGAATTCCAGCGCAGCGGCGATCTCGCCCTCGCTCACGGTCGCGATTTCGTCGACCAGGGCACGCATGATGGGGAAGGTGTGCCGGCCAATGGCCTGCGTCGCGACGCCATCGGCGATGGTGTTCGGCTGAGCAATCCGCACGATGTGGCCCCCGGCCAGCGACTGGCGAGCATCGTCGGCTACCTCGGGCTCGACGCCGATCACGCGGACTGCCGGGCGCAGGGCCTTTAACGCCAGCGCGATGCCGCTAATCAGTCCCCCTCCCCCGATGGGCACGAGAGCGATCTCAAGCTCGGGCCACTGCGCCGCCAGCTCAAGGCCAATCGTGCCCTGACCGGCGATCACCGCCGGATCGTCAAATGGCGGCACCAGCGTGCGCCCTTCCTCGTCAGCGAGGCGACGGGCAATGGCTTCTCGATCTTCGCGTCGGCGGTCGTATAGGACGATCTCGGCGCCATAGCCGCGCGTCGCCTCAAGCTTCACAGGTGGAGCGTCGCTTGGCATCACGATGGTCGCCGAGATGCCGAGCAAGCGCCCCGCCAGCGCTACGCCCTGCGCATGATTTCCCGAGGAGAAAGCGACCACACCCCGCTGGCGTTGCTCCGGCGAGAGCAGCAGTAGGCGGTTGAGCGCGCCGCGCAGCTTGAACGATCCACTGCGCTGCAGGTGCTCGGCCTTGAGTCGCAAATCGCAGCCGCTGCGCCCCGCCAACGAAGCGCACGAGAGCAGCGGGGTGCAGTGGACAAACGGGCGGATGCGCTCGGCCGCGGCAGCGATATCGGCCGGCGTGACCGAGAGAGCGGAGGCAGCGGCGCCCGCTTGTGCAGCCTCAGATTCGTGTGCGCGATGCTCAGCCATGGCAGTTCCCATCCGCGACGGCTTCATGGTATAGCCCACTCCGCCATGCGCACCTTCGGAATATCACGCTCTGGATGGAATGTTCGTCACTCTGCGCTCCTCGCGGGTCTGCTGCTCCTAGCGGGAGTGGCCCAGCCGCGGGCCCAAGCCAATGATCGTCGCGCCAAGCCAGGTGGTGCCACTGAAACGCGCGAGATCAAATCGCGCGAGCTTATGGCCGAGCGCGAAGGGCTGCGCCTCAAGCTGTACGAGAAATATCGCGCCGGCTACGAAGAGAGCTGGAAGACCAACGCCAAAGTGATCCTGCTCGTCCACGGGGCCACCTGGGCCAGTCGCTGTACCTTCGACCCCGATCCCGAGCACGGCTACTCGCTGATGGAGACGCTGGCCGATGCTGGCTACGACGTCTTTGCGCTCGACCTGCACGGCTACGGCCGCTCGCAGGGCAGCGACCGCGACTGGACCGACACTCAGGCTGCAGCCAAGGACATCGAGGCCGCCGTCGAGTTTGTGCGGGCCCTCCGCTGGGTCGAGCGCATCTCGATCTTTGGCTACCAGTGGGGCTCGCAGCCGGCGGCGCTGTTTGCCCAGCAAAAGCCCAACAAAATCGCCAAGCTGGCGCTGCTCGGTATGCGCTGGCGCCAGGTCGACAAGGCGGCGACAGCCCCCAACGGTCCGCTGCGCTCACTCGGGCAGCAGGCGGCGCTGCTGAAGCCAGAAGATGGTGACCTCGATCCCGAGTTCGTGCGCCGTCGGGCCGCCGTCTGTCGTGGCGAATCGGCCACGGCCCCCAATGGCGCGCTGGTGGACATGACTCGGCAGAGCCTCATCGATCCGGCCAAGCTCAAGGTCGCCACGCTTGTGATCCAGGGTGAGCGCGATGGCTCACCGGAGCAGTTCGCCGACCGGGTCGACTTCTTCCATCACATCGGCGCCGCAGCTAAGTTTTATTCCTTCCTCCCTGGTCTGGGGAAATACGCGCCCATCGAGCGTGGGCACGGCCGCTTCGACCAGGCCCTGCTGAGCTTCCTGGAGCAGCAGTAGCCTTGCTTCCGAGCCCCCAGCCACGCCACTTGGCGTGCTGCCCGGCAAGCCCCCACCGCATTTGCCGGGCCGTCCCTGCCACCTACAAAGGCGGCTATGGAACGGCCCCATCCCTGCTGATACACTGCCGTAGATCTTGGCCAGCATCGGAGACGACAAGCCATGAGTCCTGCTGAATCACCGCAGTTCGCGCCCGGCCGCAACGCAATGGACTTTGCCGGCGGCTTCGCCGGGCAGCCCGCCCACGACCGTCCTCCGCCGCAGCTTTTCGCGATGGCCGCTGGCGGTATGGGAGGGGGAGGAGCCCCAGGATACGGTGCCGGGGCTGGCGGAGCCGGCGGGG
>DAORCZ010000334.1:0-8095 GCA_035345735.1 Pseudomonadota bacterium
CGGACCGAGATCTGACTGGCGAGCGTAGGCGTGCGGTGCAGGCGGTGGCGGGTAATCAGGTAGTCGGCGGGACCGACGTGGAAGAGGTTTTCGAGGTAGCGCTGGGGGTTGCGGTCGATAAACGGGAAGAGGCTGGACTGCACGTGTACGACGAGGCGGTGCTTGCGCTGGAAGGTGTGGAAGACATCGTTGAGCGCAAAGCGGATGCGGGTCGGCTGCCCGGGCAAAAGCGGCTTGGGTTGGCTGTAGCTGTCACGGAAGCGCGCGCGGAAGGGCTCGACGCGGATCAGGGTCTGCTGCCCGCCCCGCTCCGGAGCATCGGGGACCTGCGGCGGGTTCTCGTCGATGATCTTGACGATGTAGTCGGCATCGCTGCCATTGGTCGAGACCCACAACGTGGCTTCGACGGGGCCAGCCAGGGTGAGATCGCGGGTCAGCGGCTCGCTGCGGTAGGTCAGGACATCGGGGCGAGCCGAGGCGAAGCGCTGATCAGTCGCGACGCTGCGGCGTGGACAGCCCGAGGCGGCGTCGGCAGAGCAGGGCACGGGATGGGTGGGATCGCTCTCGTATTCGTCGTAGCCGGGATCGACGGGCGCGGTAGCGGCGGGGGGCGCGGACGAGGGGGCCGGCGGGGTGAAGCTCAGGCTGCGGGCCGGTCCGAAGTAGAGCGTCTTTTCCTGGGCGGCCGGGGGCGGCCACGCCGGAAATCGCCCCCAGCGGTTGGCTCCGGTCTCAAAGACCAAGGCGCCACTCAGATCGGGGGCCGGGCCCGCTTTGAGGTGATGCTTGAAGAAGCCCAGCTCGACGCTGCGGAAGGTCTCGCTGGTGGCAAAGCCAAAGTCGCTATCGCCCAGGGCCGCGCCATCGGTTCCCGACCAGCCGCCGTGAATCCAGGGTCCCATTACCAGCGTGGCGGCAATGCCGGGGTTCTGCGCGCGCAGCGCGGCGTAGGTGGCAAGCGCGCCGTACAGATCTTCCATGTCGTACCAGCCGCCGACGACGAGCATGGCGGCCCGGACGCCGCGCAGGTGGGGCAGGAGGTTTCTGCTCTGCCAGAACGCGTCGTAGTTGGGATGGGCGACGATGTCGTTCCAGAACGGCACCGGGCCGGCGAAGCGCTTGAGCGCCGCCGAGATCGGGCCGACCGATAGGAAGTACTGGTAGCGATCCGGCGTGCCGAAATCGAACGGTTCCCACTTTTCGTCGTCGGTCGGGGTCTGGCGCGTGCGACCAAAGATCGGGAAGAACTCGAACGACTGCTCCAGGTTGAAGGCACCGTGGCGGTGAACATCGTCACCACGGAACCAGTCGGCGATCGGGGCCTGCGGCGAGACGGCTTTTAGAGCCGGGTGCGAGTCAATGGAACCTGCCGAGGCATAGAAGCCGGGATATGAGATGCCCCACATGCCGACGCGACCGTTGTGATGCGGCAGTCGCTTGACCAGCCACTCGATGGTGTCATGGGTGTCTGAGGACTCGTCGATGTCGCGCGGACCGGCTTTGCCCGGATGATGCGGCCGCATGTTGACGAACTCGCCCTCGGACATGTGACAGCCGCGCACGTCCTGGAAGACGAAGATGAAGCCCTCACCCTCGTACTCTTCGAAGGGGCCGAGGCGGTCTTTGTAGCGGTCGGCACCGTAGGGCGCGACGGAGTACGGCGTGCGGACGAGCAGGATGGGATAGCGTCGGCTTGGGCTGGCGTCGAGCGGGGTGTAGACCGACGTGAACAGCGTCACACCGTCCCGCATCGGAATGCGCAGCTCGTGCTTGCGATAGTGGCTGCGGATGAAGGCGGCGCGAGCCGGTGAGCGCGCGCCTTTGGGCTGCTTGCCGTCGGCAACCGCCTGCTGCGAGGGCAACGGCGAAAGCCCGCTGCCGGCCGCGGGGTTGGCTCCTGCGTCCGATCCGAGAGCGCGATCCGTGGCGAGCCCAGTGGCTAGCACGCCGAGCGCCAGTGCGACGCGACCGGCCGCGGTGGCGGTCCGGTGCGTGCGTCGGCGTGCGGCGGTGGAGGTCAGGGGGGAGAAAATAGGCGAGGGGAGGGGGGCGGACACGGCTACTGCACGAAAGCGGCGCGACGACGGCGCGAGCGACGGAGGACGAGGGCGCAGGCCGCGAGGCCAAGCCAGCCGAGGGCGCGCGGGCTAGCCGGTACCTGACCGGGCGTGACGCTGCAGCCGCCGTCTTTGGCCGGCGCTTCGTTGGTCACTTGAGCCGTCGCCTGGTTGTTGTCGGGCATCGGGTCGTACTCGGCGGCCGAGACCTGCGCGATGATGGCGAAGGCGGGGGTGGCGCGCGGCGGCACGATGCTGGCGGCCAGAGCCGGCGAGACGCCCTTGTCGAGTCGCTGTCGCTCGCAGGTGGCGCCGGTGCCCATCGAGGTACAGGCCCAGCCATCACCGCTGACGCTCTGCACCGAGGCGGTCTCGGGAATGTCGATGCGCACTCGCACAGCGGAAGCCGGAGTATCGCTGGCATTGCGGACCGAGAGCAGGAACGACACTGGCATCAGGCCGCGCGTCGTCGCGGTGGGGGGCACAAGCTGCAGCGAAAGCTCTGCTTCCACGCGGCACTGACCAGCGCGGCAGGTGCCACCGCTGCACGCCGTGCCGGCTGCGACAAAGCCATCGGTGGGGCACGCAGCGGCGCTACCGGTGCAGGCTTCTTCGACGTCACACTCCGATGCGATGGGACGGCAGACGGTGGCCGCCGCCTTGAAGGTGTCCTTCGGGCAGCCAGCGCTCAGGCCCGTGCAGGACTCAGCCACGTCGCAGGCTCCGGCGACCGCACGGCACTCGGTACCGGATGGCTTGAAGGCATCGGTCGGGCAGTCGGCGTCGCTCCCGCTGCAGAACTCGGCGGCGTCGCAGGCATCGCTGGCGTTGCGGCACATGCTGGTCTTGGGCTTGAACGTGTCGGTCGGGCAGTCGATGCCGGTGCCGGTGCAGGTCTCGGCGACGTCGCAGGCGCCGTTGGCGGCGCGGCACTCGGTGGTCTTGGGCAGGACGGCATCGGTGGGGCAGCCAGCGCTGGTGCCGGTGCAGGACTCGGCCGCATCACAGGGGCCAGCGGCTGCGCGGCAGGTCGTGGTCTTGGCCTTGAAGCTGTCGCTCGGGCAGGCCGGGCCGGTGCCGGTGCAGTACTCTCCGACGTCGCAGATCCCGGCGGCGATGCGACACTCGCTGGTGTTGGGCTTAAACGAGTCGGTGGGGCAGAGGATGCTGCTGCCGTTGCACTTTTCGGCGACGTCACAAGCCCCGACCGAGGCGCGGCACTCGGCGCCGCTGGGCTTCAAGTTGTCCGATGGGCAGGTGGCGCTGCTGCCGGTGCAGTACTCGGCCACGTCGCAGGCCCCAGCGGCGCTGCGGCAGGCTGTGGTGGCGGGCTTGAAGGTGTCGCTGGGACAGCTTCCCGACACGCCATCGCAGGTCTCGGCAACGTCGCAGACGCTGGTCGCAGAGCGGCAGGTCGAGCCCATCTTGGCCATGGTGCAGGTGCCGTTGGTGGTTCCGCCCGCCGCCACGCTGCACACCTGGCAGTCGGCGACGCCGCCGCCACAGGCCGAGGCACAGCAGACGCCGTCGGCACAGAAGCCGCTTGTGCACTCGACGGCGCTGACGCAGGCCTGGCCATTGCCCTTGGTCATGCTCAGCGAAAAGCCGATGACCACGCCCGAGCTGAGCTTGCCCGGCAGGTTGGAAAACGGCGCGCCGACCAGCGCCAGGTCGCCATCGATGCCGACGCCGCGGCCAAAGTTGCCGTCCGCCCCGACGAGCGGCGAGATCAGCTGCTGCTGCTGCGTCCAGGTCGTGCCCGAGCGTCCAAAGAGATACGCCGCACCGCCGGTGGCATTGCCATCGGCCCCGACGAGCGCGGTGTTGCTGGTTCCTGCCAGGGCAACGGCGATGCCGAAGCCTTCATCGGAAAGTGCGGTGGTCGGAGTGAGCTTCTGCTGTTCGCTCCAGCTCGTGCCGGTGCGCTGAAAGACGTAAGCCGCGCCCGAGTTCGACTTGCCACCAACGTCGGCCTGGTCCGCTCCGACGATCGCGGTGTCGTTGACCAGGGCCACCGCGCCGCCGAAGTCATCGGTGCTGGCGGCATCGCTGGCCGAAAGCTTCTGCTGCAGTGACCAGGTCATGCCGGCGCGCAGGTAGACGTAGGCGGCTCCGGCGCTGCTCTGCCCGGCGACATCCGCAAAGGGCGCGCCAAACAGCGCGGTGTTGCCGGCGAGGGCCACCGACTGTCCCGCATGATCGCCGCCCACCCCGTCGCTGGGCGCCAGCTTGGCCTGCTGCGTCCAGGTGGTGCCGCTGCGGCTGTAGACATAGACCGCGCCGCGATCACCATCGCCCATGACGTCGGCGTAAGGCGCACCGACCAGGACCGTGTCGCCATCGACGGCCACGCTCTCCGCGAACGAGTCATCGGCCGCCGCATCGGCTGCGGTCAGCTTGGCCTGCTGCGTCCACATCGTGCCCGAGCGAACAAAGACATAGGCGGCGCCGGCTGCGCTCTTGCCGCCCACGGTTGCTGCCACCGCACCGACAACCGCCGTGTTGCCCGAGAGCGCGATCGAGTAGCCAAAGGCGTCATCGGCTGCGCCATCGCTGGCCACGAGCTTGGCCTGTTCGGCCCAGGTGGTGCCGGAGCGAAGGAAGACATAGGCAGCACCAGCACCGCTCTTGCCACTCACTGTCGCTTGCCACGCGCCGACGACGGCCGTCGTGCCCGAAAGAGCCAGCGAGCGACCGAACAGATCATTGGCCGCGGTGTCGCTGCCCAAAAGCTGCTGATCCAGCGTCCAGACCAGCGGGTCGACCGTAATCGGATACTCCGCCCCATCGTCATCGACGCTGATCTGGATGCGCTTTTCGACGACAGCCAAGCGAGTTGGGAGGGCTCGCCCGCGCGCATCTTTTGCAAAGACATCAGAATAGCGCAGCCAACGGCCCGACGAGGCATCGGCGAGCTCGACATAGCTGCCGGCCGCATCGCCGTTCCCGTGCAGGCTGGGCGTGACCCCTCCGCCGACGCTGACTTCGAAGCGCAGATCACTGCCAGCACCGCAGTCGGGGCGCTGGGCGACGGTGAAGCCCTGTTCGACACCGAGAGGTCCGTTTACGTACCACTCGTCTAGACCCGGCCGCTCGAACGTGACACGGTTGCCCCCCGTCTTGAGCGTCGCGGCGGCCAGCTCGCTCACCGCTCCCTCGCAGCCAAAGCCAGCCAGGGCCAGATCCAGCGTGCGATGCTCATCACCTCGCTCGCGCGCGCCGAGTCCAGCCTGCACGCGCAGACCGCTGCGTCCTTTGACCGCGACGGCGCTCAGGCGCTGGCCCGGGTTCTGCGCCACCAGCTCTGCTCCTCGGCTCTGCACGCGGTATTCAGCCCCCGCGTCGGCCTGCATCGCCGCGATGTAGGCCGCGCGCAGCGCAGGAGAAGCCGGCATGCCGCTCGCCTCCTCGGTCGGTGCAGCCGGGCCCGGGCTCTCGGGAGCCGCGGTCGATGCCCGTTGCGCAGGCGGTGCCTGGTTGCACGAAGTGCCCGCCGCGGCCAACACCAGCAGGGACGAAAGACCACAAAACACGGACGGAAGCGTGAACATGTGACGACGAGGGATGGGCGGCATGGGACGCAAAACCTCCAATCAATCCGCCAGCAAGCCGCGGGCGGGCGCCCACCATAGTCAAGCCGCAATGCAAAAGTCTAGGAGCGTATGTCGGCGACAACACAGCCCTTCGCGGATTTGTGCGCGGGGCTCGCGGCAATGACGATATTCTCCGCGCATGCGTCTAGTTCGATCGTGGCTCCCCCGGGTCTCTCCTCTCGTCGTGGCACTGGCTGGACTGAGCTGCACCAGCGATGGCCTGCAAGCGCAAGTGCAGCACTTTGATCCGCCGAGCTCGACGGTCCTGCCGGGCGTGAACTCGCTCGTCACCATCGTCAACCTCGATAGCGAACCGGGTGTCTGCTACAGCACCGATGGCAGTACGCCGGCCTGGAACGACGGCAACTGCGGTCCCAAGCTGGAAGCCAATCGTCAGATCGCGGTGCCCAACTGCGGCTTCAACCTGATCCGTATCGCCTGGTCCTCCGGAACGGATGAAGCCAGCTACAAGGTCGAAAGCGAGGCCTGCAGTTCAAGCTGCGCGCCCGTCGTGCCTTGGTCGAATCAGGATCTCGCGGTGGCCATGGCCAAGTGGACCGACGAGATCAAGTGCACGCTGAATAGCTGCCAGAACCCCGGCGGCACCGGCAACTGGAGCGGCAAGTGCGACGGCGGCGGCCAGGTCGATTGGAACGTCAGCCTCAACGGCTTCCGCGCCATCAGCGCCTTCACCTACACCGGCTGTACCCACGCCGTGACCATCGATGTTGACGAGGGTGGCAAGCGCGTGCAGCGCAAGATCAACCTGGTGGTGAGCGGCAAGCTGATCCAAGACACCGACTTCAACGGCAACGGCAACGAAGGCGGCACCGTCACCGTCACCGGCGATTACAACGGCACCGTCATCTCGCGCATTGTGCTCACCGACAAGCTGCGCGGTGGCGGCAGCTTCGACGCCGCTTGCAGCACCGATCCCTTCGGTGACAAGGAGTGCGCTCCCGGCGGTGCCTCCATCGCCTTCGACTTCCCCAACTGGAGCTGTCGCGGCGGCATCTGCCCCGTCGCTGCTGCCGGATCCTGCAAGAAGCCCGACACCGACACCGATGGCATCAACGATGCGGAAGACAACTGCCCAATGGTCAGCAACACCGACCAGGCCGATGTCGACCGCGATGGCATCGGCGATGCCTGCGACAGCGAGGTGGGTTTCGTCCTCATGCGCATCAAGTACAACAGCCGCTGCCTGACCCTGGGCAATAAGCGCGTCGAATCGACCAGCACCTGCGCGCCCGCCGATCCCAAGCAGCAGTGGAAGATGTTCGCCGACGGCACCGCCTTTGGCTTCCGCAACCTCGGCAACAACGAGTGCCTCAGCCAGTCGGGCATCCTGGCCGGTCCCTGGACCGTCATCACCGCCCCCTGCGACGGCAGCGACAAGCAGCGCTGGAAGCTAGAGACCTACACCCAAGGCGGCACCGACCAGAACTACCCGCTGCGCATGCACAACGTCGCCGAAAACTTCTGCATCTACACCGACCTCACCGGCCTGACCTACGGCACCATCGCCAACTGCGACCTCCTCGGCACGCAAGACAACCGCAAGGTCGGCCTCTACCCCGGCGGCGCGTTCAATCAGCCGCCGTTAAAGCCGTAGCTTCGCCCCCTCCGCCGGTCTTTCTGTCTTACGGATGCGTTGCCCCTTCCGGGCAGCACTGCGATTCGACCTGCACGGTGACGTGATCGATCTGGAACGAATCGGCGGCGCACAGGCGCACGGCGCGGACGATGGCGTCGTGGTGGTGGCCGTCGGCAAGCTGGACGTGGACGCTCATCGCATGCTTGTCGGAGGTCAGCGACCAGACATGCAGATCGTGGATGCTGAGGATGCCGGGCAGTGCCGAGAGCCGGTCGCGCAGGGCCTGTAGATCGATATCGAGCGGGGTCGCCTCCAGGAGCACCGTCGTGGCTTCGCGCAACAGGCGGATGCTGCGTGGCAGCATGAACAGCGCGAGGGCGGCCGAGATCAGCGGATCGGCGTAGTACCAGCCGGTGGCCCACATCAGCCCGCCGGCAAGGAGCGCGCCCAGCGAGCCGAGCGCATCGGACAGGAGCTCGTAGTACGCGCCGCGCAGGTTCAGGTTCTTCCCGCCGCCACCGTGCAGCACCCACAGGCCGACCCCGTTCACCAGCAGGCCCAGCGCGGCGATGCTCAGCATCGGCAGGCTGGCAACGGGCGGGGGCTGGCGTAGGCGCTGATAGGCTTCGACCAGCACGTACAGCGAGATGCCAATCAGCGCCACCGAGTTGCCCTGCGCCGCCAGGATCTCAGCGCGGTGCAGACCGTACGAGTGTCGGGGCGTCGGCGGCCGCGCCGCAAGTCGCACCGCCCACAACGAAAGCGCCAGGCCGACGACATCGGTGAGCATGTGTCCAGCATCGGCGAGCAGCGCCAAGCTATGCGTCCACAGGCCGCCCACCACTTCC
>DAORCZ010000335.1:0-8080 GCA_035345735.1 Pseudomonadota bacterium
GATGTGGCCGTCCAGCGTCGCGCGCACTTCTTCGGCGATGATGTCGTCGGTGTCTTCGGCGGTGCCGGTGACCAGCACGGCATAGACGGCGGTGATCGAGCCGAACTCGGCCTGACCGGTGCGCTCTAGGAGCCGCGGCAGCAGGGCAAACACCGACGGCGGATAGCCCTGGCGGGCCGGTAGCTCGCCGGCTGCGAGGCCAACCTCGCGCTGAGCACGGGCGATGCGGGTCAGCGAGTCCATCAGCAAGAGCACGCGCTTGCCGCGATCGCGAAAGTGCTCGGCGATGGTGGTGGCCGACAGCGCGGCCTTGATGCGCAAGAGCGGTGGCTGATCGGAGGTAGCGCAGACCACGACGGTGCGCTTGCGAGCCGCTGGATCGAGCTGGGTGTCGAGGAAGTCGCGGACCTCGCGGCCGCGCTCGCCGATGAGGCCAATGACGGTGACATCGGCGGCGGTGTTGCGCGCGATCTGGCCGAGCAGCGTTGTCTTGCCGATGCCGGGGCCGGAAAACAGACCGAGCCGCTGGCCCTGGCCGACGGTCAAGCAGCCGTCGATGGCCCGCAGACCCAGCGGCAGCGCTTCGGTAATACGGCGGCGACGGAGCGGCTCGGGGGCCTCGCGCTCGACGGGACAAGGCAGGAGCTCGGGCAAGAGCGAGGCTTGCGAAGGTCCGCCATCGATCGGCACGCCGTAGGCGTCGAGCACGCGACCGAGCAACGCCGCACCGACCTGAATGGTAAATGGTCGCCCGAGCGGGCGGACGATCGAGGCGGGGCCGATGCCATGCGCGCTGCCGAGTGGCAGCAGCACCACTTCCTCGCCGCGGAAACCGACGACTTCGGCGAGCAGACCCGAGTCGGCGCCGGGCTCGCGGGCCGGGCTGTCGCCCTGTCGCTCGATTTCGACAAGCTCACCGACGCGAGCGCCGGGGGCGGTGGCGCGTAGCACGAGACCGGTGAGCTCAGTCACGCGGCCGGCGATGCGCTGGGGCACGGTACGGCTCAGCGTCTGCAGTGCGTCGTCAAGCCGGAGCGGGTCGAGGCTGGGTTCGCGAGGGTCCATCTAGCCGCCCCCGCGCAGCGCGCGCTCGATGGCTTCTAGCTGCACCGGCAGGCGAGCATCGACGGTTCCTAGCTCGCTCTCGACGATGCAGCCGCCGCGACCGATGGAGGGATCGGCGCGAAACTGCAGCGCCTGGGCTCGCAGGGCGCGCTCTAGCAGCCGCGGTCGGCCGCGCTCCAGGGCTTTGAGATCGTCGGGGTGCACGCGCAGCACGATATCGCGGGGGGCTCCCGCTTGGCGCAGCGCGGCGGCCACGATGTCGCTCACCGCGTCGGGATTCAGCGAGAGCTCACGGTCGAGGATGCGCTCGGCGATGCGCACCGCCAGCGTCCGCAGATCGCCCTGCACGTTGCGCTGAGCCCGGGCAGCGCTGGCTCGGGCGGCGACCATCAGCTCGCTTACTGCCGCCAGGCCGCGCTCGCGTCCCTCGGTAATCGCCTGCGCCCGCAGCCGCTCGGCCTCGCGCTGGGCATCGCTGATAATCCGCTCGGCTTCGACCTTGGCATCAAACGGTTGCTCGTCGATGCGCGGGGCGGCGACGTCCCCCGCCGGACGCCCTCCTTTGAGCACGCGCGCCATGCCTCCAGTATATGAAGCTTGGCCCGGTCGCCGGGGACAAAGCGCAGACGTTTTAGGCTGTGGTTGGGGTCGCTTGGACTACTTCAGCTCAAGCGTGGTGCGGGCGTAGATGTCTTCCCGACCGTTGAGCAAGCGGGTGATGAGCACGCTGTACTTGCCGCCGACTTTGAAGCCGTCCTCGGGCTTGATCTCCAGCGTCGCCAGCATGATCTTGGCGTCGCGCTTGGTGCGGATGGGATAGGCCTGCACCGCCTCGCGCGGACCGGGCTTGGGCACCAGATCATAGAAGACGATGTTGACCTCTTCGGCACCGGGTGGGCGATTGAGGTGCGCCACCAGGTTGATGCGCCAGCCATCGTCCTCGGGCTGCTTCACGATCGAGCAGCGCTGCGCGGCCTTAAGCTCGGCGGCGTTCGATGCGCTCGCCGGCTCGATCATCTTGTCGGTGATGGTGATGGTGCCGACTGCGCCGCCCCCCGAGCAGGCCGTGGAGCCGCTGGCCGGTGCTGGAGCCGGCACCGCCCAGACATAAGAAGCTCCCAGCAGCAGCGTCCCCACAGCCAAGCCGAGCCCTAACCGACGGATCGAGTCATTCTCATTGCGCATGATGGCATCCTTTCCCAGAGCGCTCCGTGGTCGCGCCGCAGGTGCTGGGGTCTGGCCGAGAAAGACGATCAGACCGGGCGACTGCGGGGCGAACACGAGACGATCTGCACCGAGACAGTATTCCCAGAGTGGCCAAACCCCGGCCGCAGCGCCAGGGAGGCGAGTGTAGGTACGCGGAATCGTGGACAAATCAGGTCCCACACGGCGGCCCGTTCCCTGCAGTTTGTGCTTCGGTTTTGCGGGGGCTGTGCCGATACTAGCCGGCGATGTCGTCCGCGCCCGCGTCCGCTCCCGATCCAGTGCTAGCTGTCGCCGAACACACGGCGCCCGGGCTGGTGACTGAAGCGTGGCCTTCCTCGGCCCCTACGGAAGGTCCGCAGACTGCTTGGCTGATCGTCGCGGTGGCGGCCTTGGGCTACTTCGTCGATATCCTCGACCTGTTCCTTTTTAACGTCTTTCGCATTCCCAGCCTGGCCAGCTTGGGAATCCCTGCTGAACGGCATCTTGCCGTCGGGGCATCGCTGATCAACACGCAGATGCTGGGACTCCTTTTGGGGTCCTTTGTCTGGGGCATTCTGGGCGATCGGCTGGGGCGGGTACGGGCGCTCTACGGCTCGATTCTGCTGTACTCGCTGGCCACGCTGGCGAACGCGCTGGTCAGCACGCTGCCGGCCTACGCGGCCTGTCGTTTGCTGGCCGGGATTGGCCTCTCTGGTGAGCTAGGCGCGGCGATCACCCTGGTCAGCGAGACGCTGCCGCGTGAGCGTCGCGGTCTGGGCACGGCTCTCGTCGCGGGCTTTGGGCTTTTGGGGGGCATGGCGGCAGCGATCCTGGCCGAGTGGGTGAGCTGGCGCACGGCCTATCTCATCGGTGGAGGCTGCGGCTTGGCGCTGCTGCTCCTGCGCGTGCGGCTGCGCGAGTCGGGGCTGTTCAGCCGACAGCAGGCTTCGGCCGGGCAGTCCCTGCGGCGAGGCAGTCTGCGGCTGCTCTGGGGGACGGGCTCCCGGCGCGGGCTGTATCTGCGCCTTGTGCTGATTGGTCTTCCGGTGTGGTTTGTCGCCGGCATCCTGATGGTGTTTTCGCCCGAGATCTCGCGTTCGCTGGGAGTCCCCGGCATCACCGCGGCGCGCTGCATCCTGTTTTCCTATCTCGGAACGGCGCTCGGTGATGTGGGAAGTGGACTGCTAAGTCAGGTGCTGCGCAGCCGCAAGCGCGCGATCGCGCTGTCGCTTGGGCTGGTGATCTTGACGGTCACGGGATTCCTCACCGCTCGCGGAGTCACCAGCCACACGCTGTACGCCCTGTGCTTTGCGCTGGGTGTCAGCACCGGCTACTGGGCAGTCTTGGTGACGACGGCGGCCGAGCACTTCGGCACCAACCTGCGCGCCACGGTGGCGACGACCATTCCGAACCTCGTGCGGGCCAGCATCATCCCGCTCAACCTCGCTTTCTCGGTCCTCTTGCCGCGCCTGGGAATCGTCGCTGCGGCGGCGGTGCTGGGGGCGGCCTGCCTGCTCTTGGCTGGGCTGAGCCTTAGGACCCTGCGCGAGACCTTCGCCTGCGACCTCGACTTCGCTGAGCTGCCATGACTCTGCTTGTCTTCCTCTGCTTCTTCTTCTCGGGTGCGTCCGGACTGCTGTTTGAGGTGCTGTGGACGCGTGAGCTGGGCCTGGTCTTTGGCTCGACGACGCTCGCCATCTCGACCGTGCTGTCGGTGTTCATGGGCGGCCTGGCCTTGGGCAGCTTGCTTGGGGGCCGACTCTGCGATCGCCGGGGTCGCAGCGAGCCGCCGATCTTCTCGCGAAATCCTCTCCTCACCTACGCTCTCGTCGAGGCGGGCGTCGGCATCTTCGCGCTCGCGGTGCCGGCGCTTCTGGCCTACTACCCGCAGCTCAACGCCGCGCTGTGGCGATCGGTGGGCGATCGCTACGCTCTGCTCTCGCTCCTGCGCTTTGCCTCCACCGCGGCTCTGCTGCTCTTCCCTACGACGCTGATGGGAGCCACGCTGCCGCTCCTCGCCGAGTACATGACGCGGCCGAGCGAGCGTCGTACGCAAGACGCGGATGCGACGAGCGGTACCCCGGCTGGCGAGGCTGCCCAGCCGCCGCGCGCCGCGGCGCAGTACATCGGCGCGCTGTTTGCAGCCAACACCGCGGGGGCCGTCTTCGGCACCTTCCTGTCGGGCTTTGTCCTCTTGCCGCGGCTTGGGGTCTCGCTGACCAACTACCTTGGAGCGGCGATCAACCTGTCTTTGGCCACGGCGATCATCGTCAGTCAGCTGCTGCGGGCGCGCGCTCGTCAGCAGCCAGCGGTCGCGGCGGGACTCGATGCCACGAGCTTGGGCACCGAGTCTGCCGTCGAACGAGGCGAAAGCGGTGAGCCGGCATCGACCCCCGGGGCCGCCAGCGAGTCAGAGGGCTTGGACGTCGCCCCGGACCCTGTACCCGCGCCGCTTACTCCGGAGCTACCGAGTGCCCTGGCTGCCCGACTGGCCATCGGCTGCTACGCAGTGTCCGGCGCAACGGCGATGGTCTATCAGGTGCTGTGGACGCGAGCGCTGGCCATCGTCATTGGATCGTCGGTGTACTCGTTCACGCTAATCCTGCTCGCGTTTCTGATTGGCCTTTCGGGTGGGGCGGCGCTGACGACGCGGCTTCTGCCCTCGGTACGAAGGCCGGTGCGCGCCCTGGCGATCACCCATGCGCTGACGCTGCTCACCGCGCTGTGGTCGTTCTTCATCCTGCCGCGGCTGCCCGCGACCTTCGTCAGCCTCCTGCGGGGCAGCAGCTTCACCATCGATGGCCTGCTGGCGACGCAGTTTGTACTGGCGGCCCTGGCCATGGCGCCGGCGACGCTGGCCATGGGCGGGGTGATGCCGCTGACCATGCACGTCTTTACGCTACGCCGGAAAATCGCCGGCGATTATCCGACGGATGCCCCCAGCATTGGCAGCGACGTCGGGACGGCCTACGCCTGGAACACGCTCGGTGCGATCACCGGCAGCTTTGCGGCCGGCTTTTTCGTCCTGCCGGAGCTTGGGTTGCAGCGTGGGCTTATCGCTTGCTCGCTGCTCACCGCGACGCTGTCGGCGACGCTATTTCTGGCTGATCGCGGTCGCGCTGCGCGGGCCCTGGCGCTGTCTTGCGTTCTTGTCGCCGGCCTTGCGGCCTGGCTGCTGCCGCGCTGGAACCTGACGCACTTTTCGGCCGGCCTGTTTCGCATCTCGCTGGCGCGTCAGATGATCTTGCACGAAGACCATCGCCAGCCCGACATGCTGTTCTACAAAGACGGCGTGGCCACCACCGTCTCCGTCGAGCGCTGGGGCAAAAATCTGGCGCTCAAGAACAACGGCAAGGTCGATGCCTCAAACGGCGACGACATGAGCACGCAGATCATGGTCGGGCTGCTGCCGCTTCTGTTTCATCCCACCGCGCTCGACAAGCCGCCGCAGGTGGCGGTGGTGGGCTATGGCTCGGGCGTGACCATCGGCGCGGTGACGCAGTTTCCCATCGCGCATGCCGATGTCGTCGAGCTAGAGCCGGCGGTGGTCGAAGCGGGCGATCGCTTCTTTGCCTCGGTCAGTCACCTGCCCAGCCGCGATCCGCGGGTCCGCGTCATCATCGGCGATGGCCGCAACTTCATGACGCAGTCGGACAAGCCGTACGACGTCATCATCAGCGAGCCGTCAAACCCCTGGATCTCGGGCGTCTCGAACCTGTTTACGACCGACTACTGGAAGCTGGCCAAGAGCCGGCTGGCCGACGACGGGGTGTTCTGTCAGTGGGCGCAGCTTTATGAGCTATCGCAGCCCAACGTAAAGACTCTTTTGCGCAGCTTCGTCAGCGTCTTTCCCTACAGCTATGTCTTCGCTGCCGAGCATCGATCGAGCGACGTCCTGCTGATCGCCAGCAAGCGACCGCTGCCGCTCGACTTCGCGCGCCTGCGTCGCAACTTCGCCGAATCGCAGCCGACCCTGCGCGCCGAGCTACACCGGGCTGGCGTCGATCGGGCGGAGGAGGTCCTGGCCGATCTGCTGCTGGTTCCCGACGAGATCGCGGCCTATACCGCCGGCTCGCCGCTGAACACCGATGACAACGCGCTGATCGAGCACCGCGCGCCGCGCGATCTTCTGGGCTACCTGCGCAACGACCTGACCGTGACCCGCCCCTACGGCGCCGAGTGGCCGTATGGACGCTTCGAACGCTACCTGGAAAACATCGGCCCTGCCGTCGGACCGGGCAGTGCAGAACGGGCCGAGTTCTACGCGCAGCTTGGGCGAGCGCTGCTGTCCCACGGCAAGCGCGAGGCGGCGGCGCGTGTGCTGTCACGTTCGCAGGCGGTGGGCGGGGGCGCGGCTGCCGATCACCTGGCCTGGCTGCTGGCGCTGCTCGCTCACCACGCCGCGGACGAGCAGGAAGAGCCGCTGTCGCGCGACTGGGATGGCGACGAGCGTCACTTCGTCGATGGCCTGGCGCCGCTTCGGCTGCCGCCCGCCGCGCTGCTCAAGCCGGGCGACGAGGCGCGCATTCGCAGCCAGTATCAGCTGGTCCTCGCGGCCATCGGCGAGCGGCGCTTTGCCGTCGGTCTGCGCGCACTTCGCGACTGGCCGATGTCGTGGGTGACGGAGATGGGTCCCGACCTGCGCTTCCTCATCGGCTACCTGCTTTACAAGGTCGAGCTCTACAACGATGCGCGCGATCACCTAGAGCTTCTGGTCGACGACGATGATCCCACGCCGAACGAGTGGCTGCGGGCCCACCCGAGCGCGCTTTACTACCTCGGTCGATCGGAATATTTCGACGCCGATCCGCAGACGGGCCTGATGCACCTCGAACGCTACAAGGGCATGCGGCCGGTCATCCCGGGGGGCTGAGTCGAGCCACCTGGCCACCTCGGCCGGGGGACGTGTTAGGCTCGGGTGTTCGTCCCGTTTTGTGGGACGCATCCCCCTGCCTTTGGCGACGACCATGACGCCCTTACCCCTGCAAGATGCAAGCTCACCCTCGGCGACCGCTGGCAGTCCGGCGAGCGCCGCCCCGGCTTCGACGCAGAGCCCAGTGCCCTCGGTTCCGACGGGCGCTGGCGCGGCGAGTCCACCGACTCACGCGACCAGCGACAGCCCAGCACCGAGCGGCCAGCCGCTCGACGACTCGGCGCTTTACATCAACCGCGAGCTGTCGTGGCTGGAGTTCAATCAGCGGGTCCTCGACGAAGCCAGCGATCCGTCGGTGCCGCTGCTGGAGCGGATGAAGTTTCTGTGCATCACGGCCAGCAACCTCGACGAGTTTTTCATGGTGCGAGTGGCTGGTCTGAAGCAGCAGCTCAGCTCGGGCATGGTCGAGACGGGGCCCGATGGCCTGCTGCCGGCCGAGGCACTGGCCCGGGTGTCGCTGCGGGCGCAGCGCATGGTCGCCGAGCAGTACCGCCTGTGGCACAAGGAACTACAGCCGCGACTGTCGGCCAATGGCATCTCGTTCCTATCGGTGGGCGAGCTGGATGCCGAGCAGCAGCGCTACATCTACGCGCACTTCAACGCGCAGGTGTTTCCCGCGCTGACGCCGCTCGCCGTCGATCCCGGGCATCCCTTTCCGCACGTCCGCAACAAGACCCTGAACCTGGCGATCCTCCTTGCGCGCAGCGGCCCGAGTCCCCTGGGGCAGGAGGCGAGCTTCGCGGTCATGCAGGTGCCCAGCGTGCTCGGTCGCTTGGTCGAGGTGCCGGTGGCGCGGGCCCGTCGCGCCTATGTCTTTTTGGAAGACGTCATCGCCCAGCACGTCGCCG
Organism: Pseudomonadota bacterium; assembly: GCA_035345735.1. Lineage (GTDB taxonomy): Bacteria > Myxococcota_A > Polyangia > Palsa-1104 > JAEUJZ01 > JAEUJZ01. The sequence goes on from DAORCZ010000335.1 coordinate 8,032, forward strand.
ATCTGTTCCCCGGGACGCGCGTCATCGGCTGCTGGCCGTTCCGCGTGAC
>DAORCZ010000336.1:0-3336 GCA_035345735.1 Pseudomonadota bacterium
CGCGCGGAACGCTTTGCCCTCGTGTTCATGACTTCCCTCCGTGTGTGAATGTGGGTGCTTCACGGAGGGGTTTAATTGGGTCAGGCGTCCGCGATGGCCAAGGCCGTCGGCAGGCCGGGGCTGGCATAGAAATCGGTCGGCAGACCGGCTGACCAGCGGCTGGCACCGAGGTTCTGCACCGTCGCGACGAGCTCAAGGCTGGGCACCGCCACCGCGATGTCCGGCAGCGCATCGCCATGGAGCGCACCGAGCGCCAAAGCCGCCGGCTTGGGCCCGATGGCCGTCGAGCTGAGCACGAACCGTCCCCCTGCGACGGATTGCGCCAGACCCAGCTGCCCACTGCCATGGCTGAGGACCGCCAGATCAACTCCGCCGCTTCCGCCGTCGAGATCACCGGCGGCGACGGCAATCGGCGTGCTGTCTGGCGGCAAGCCAAGCGGCAGGCTGCTGAGGGTGAAGCGCCCGCTGCCATCGTTTTTGAACAGGCCGATCTCGTCTTGGCCGGCTCGCGCCACGGCCAAATCCTGGCGACCCGGCAGGCTGGCATCCAGCGGCAGGAGCGCGAGCCCCCGCACATCGGGCCCGGCTGAAAACGGCGTACCGATGCGGGTCAGCGTGCCGCCGGTCTTCTTGTTCTCCAGCACGGTGATCAGGTCGGTGCCTGAGCTCCCGACGATCAGATCGGGGATGCCATCGCCGGTCACGTCGGCAGTCGCGAGGATGCTTGGATTCTCGATCCCGGTGATCGTGGGACCGGCCGAAAACTCGCCATAGTTCTGACCCTTGCTCAGCAGCGTCGAGAGCGTGTTGTCCGCCGCGTTGGCGATGACCAGATCGTCGCGCGCATCGTCATCTAGTCGCAGGGCGGCGATGGCTTGTGCGCCTCGACCGACGGGATACTTCTGGCCCGGCGCAAGCCCGCTGCCATCCCCAAGGTACAGGCTGACCGACGCACCGATGCCGTTGACCACCGCGACGTCGCGCAGGCCATCGCCGTTGAGATCGGTGAGGACCAGGGCGACTGGACCTTCGTCCGTCGGGTAGTCCGCCTGCCAGCTCGGCCGCGTCAGCTGAGGCGTCGGTACTTCGGCGCCGCTTAGGTCCGATCCGGCGGCACAGCCGACGAGCCCGCACAGCGCCAGCCCGAGCAGCAGCGAGGAACCCAGGGCCGAGCGAACGGCGGGCTCGCCCGCTGCAGGCCGGCGAGTGCTCGCACTCTGGCGGGGGGACAAGGGCGGTGGGTTGTGAGCCATCGGCATCGCGGAAACCTTCTCGCTGGGGGCGGGCTTAGAACACCGGATCGACGATGCCCAGCGTCGTTGCGGGCGGCCGCGTGGCGACGTACACCGACAGGCCAACGGCCAGCGCCACCGCCGCAGCACCGCCCAGCAGGACGCCATAAAACCAGCCGCGCTTGTAAACCGGAGTCGGTCGGGGAGGAGTCGGATTCGCGTCATTGCCGCCATGCTCGACTCCACTTTGCAGATCCTGTGCCGGCTTGCTGGGCAGGGGGGGGCTGGCTTGCGCCTGCAGCTGCGTCTGCACCAGCGCGATGTAGGCCTCGGTCTCGGGTCGCAGCGGCGATTCGGGGGCTTTGCGCAGGAAGAGCTGATAGTGGGTCAGCGCCTCGCGCGGGCGGCCGGCCTTGCGATGGGCCTGCGCGATGTTGAACAGGAACATCGGGTTCGGATTCAGCACGTGCGCAGCGCTGAACGACTCGACCGCAGCATCGAACTGGCCGCCCTGAAACTGGCGAATGCCCTGCTCGGTGAGCTCTTTTAGCGAGAGCTGAGCCGGCATCACCGCCCCCCCGGGCATGGTCGTCCCCGCAGCGGGGTCCGCGCTCGTCGGGCCACCGGGACCGGGCGATGGGGTGGGGGCCGTCGGGATTGGCGAGGGAGGTGCGGGGGCGGTCAGCTCGCCGGGGGCCGCGGGGGAAGGCGCACTCGGCTCATCGGCCCGGGCCGTCGAGGTCAGGCTCACGATGGCTATCAGCGCGAGCCAGATCAGCCAGCGCGTTGGGCTAGCGGAGGGCCGGTACATGGACCTCCTCTTCCTTCGGTTTTTCGGGGGGCGCAGCCGGTGCTACCGACGCTGCAGGGGTGGGTGGCGGCGCAGCCGCCTGGCCTGGCGTTTTTTCTGTCCCCGCACTGGGCTTGGCTGGCTTGTCCGCCGGGCGGCGCATCGTGCGCTCTAGACTGGGCCGGGCGGGCCGTCGATCCGGGGCTGAAGCGGTCTCGGGTTGCGAAGGGGCGGCTTGCAGTGGCGCCGCTGGCGGGGGCAGCGATGGTGCGGCCGGTGCAACCACTGGAACTGCACCGGGCGAGGTCGACGGCGAAGCGGGCAGGACGCCTACCGGGCCCGACGGAGCGGCCGGCGAGGGCGGGGGCGGGCTCTCGATCGGTGCCACCGCGCGGGGGGGGGCGTGAAGAGGCGGACGCTTTGTCGCTGGGCTGGGGTTTCGCAGCGGGGCCGACAGCAGCCACAGGAGCGCCAGCAACGCCGCTGCCCCACACACAAGAACAAGCCGCCTAGATGGGCCGGTGGTCGTCGGGGCGGCCAGCACCGTCGGCTCACGCTCGAGCTCGCGCAGGGTCTGCGCCACCTGGGCCATCGTCGGGCGCTCGGCGGGATCTTTGCGCAGCATGCTCATCACCAGGCTCGACAGAGCCCGCGGTAGGCCCGCTACGCGTCGGCCCAGCGGCGGGGGCGGCTGGTAGATGTGCATGGCGATGAGATCCGACGCCGTGTTGCCAGTGAACGGCGGCGCGCCGGCCAAGAGCTCATAGAGCATGACGCCCAGGGCATAGACATCCGACGGGCCATCGGCTTGCGCGAGGCCACGACACTGCTCCGGGGCCATGTAAAGCGGCGTGCCCATGACCACGCTCGTCGAGGTCCGCGCCACCGCCGCGCCAGCCCCCGCCTCGGCCGCCGCTCCTTCGGACGACGGACGAATGCGCGCCAGGCCGAAGTCGAGGATCTTCACGCGCTCGCCGCCGGGAGCCTCGCTGTCCGGCACGACAAAGATATTCGAGGGCTTGAGATCGCGATGATAGATGCCCTTTTCGTGTGTGACGGTCAGCGCATCACTGATCTGGCGCGCCAGGCGCACGGCTTGGCTGCTGCGCATCCCGGGCGGGCGTCCGGCAGTCGGCGGCGCTTTGGCCTCTTCGGCGCGACGCTGCATGCGACTGGCCAGCGACTCGCCCTCTAGATACTCCATCAGCAGGAACAGCGTGCCGTCGGGGAGCTGGCCATAGTCAAAGATGTGGACCAGGCCGGGATGACGGGCAATCGCCAGCGCCTTGGCCTCGGTCAGAAAGCGCTGCGCGA
>DAORCZ010000336.1:3436-8061 GCA_035345735.1 Pseudomonadota bacterium
CCGGGATGACGGGCAATCGCCAGCGCCTTGGCCTCGGTCAGAAAGCGCTGCGCGATCGCCGGATCACTCGCGCTGCTCGCCAGTCGCTGCAGGTTCAGCGTCTTGACCGCCGCGCGCTGGCCGATCTCGTCGTGCACCGCCTCGTAGACCACGCCCATGCCACCGCGACCTAGCTCGGCCACGATGCGATAGGCGCGCACTTTTTGGCCGATCAGACCGTCGCTTCCCCGCGAGGGGGGCACCGGCTGTCCGGCATGCGGTCGCGTCTCGGCCAAGGCCGTGGCATCGGGAGGTGTTCCCGCGTGCGGGCGCGTCGCCGCCAGGGCCGTCGCGTCGGGTAACAACGGCGGCGAGCCAGCGATTTTTTCGTCCGCAGATCGACCAGTGGGCGACGACATCCAAGACCTTGTCTGAGCTTACGACATCCACTGGCTGGCGTGCGCCCCTCCTGCATGCGTGGCGGCCGGCGGGCCGGGCAACATCCCCCACGGCTCTGTGCTTCAATCAGCGCATGGAGCTGCTCAAGTCGTTTACCGGTCGGCGCGTCCCGCTGCCGGGTTTTTCCGAGCCCGTCTTCGTCGCAGACTTTCCTGGCCCGGCGGGCACTGCGGGGGCGCCGCAGGTTGTGCTCGTGCATGGCTTGGGCGGCGCGCACACCAACTGGGGTCTGGTCGGCAAGCGGCTCTCGGGGCGGGTGCGCACGCTGGCCGTCGATCTCTCGGGATTTGGGCGCACGCCCTGGCTGGGATCTTCGAAGATCGATCGCCAGGTCGAGCTAGTGACGGCGCTCCTGCGGGCCGAAGCGCAAAAGCCGGTTCTGCTGGTCGGTAACTCGATGGGCGGCCTGATCGCACTGCGCGTGGCGGCGACGGCTCCTGAGCTGGTCTCGTCGCTCTTGCTCGTGAGTCCGCTGGTGCCGCACCCGCGCTTCAAGCCGCTCGATCCCGAAACGGTGCGCATGCTGTCGCCAGGGCTGCCGCTCATCGGCCCGTACCTTTATGAGCGGCACCTGGCGCGGCGTGGCTCGGCGGCGCTGGTGCAGGGGCTGATGCGCCTCTTGGCCACCGAGCCGGACCGCATCGATCCCGAGTTCATCGAAGCGCAGATCGCGCTCTTCGAGGAGCGTCGCCAGTTCCCCTGGGCGCTCCCCGCCTTCGTGCAGGCCATTCGCTCGAGCTTCCTCGCGGTCATCGATCCCAACCGCTACTTCGCGGCGCTGTCCGGGCTGCGCCATGTGCCGCACATCCTGCACGGTGAGCGCGATCGCGTGGTGCAGCTGATCGCGGCTCAAGCGGCGGTCGCGCGCTGCCCCGCTTGGCGCCTAGAAGTTCTATCGGGCATTGGCCATACCGCGATGATCGAAGTCCCCGACCTCGTCTGCGAGCGCATCTACGAGCGGCTCTAAGCTGCCCTGCGCCGGCCGCCCGCCCATCGATTCAGGCCGCTAGCGCAGATCGATGATCGGCCAGTCGTAGCTGCGAGCCACGATGCGCAGTCGCGTATCGGGGTTTACCGCCGTCGGTCGGCCGACCGCGGCCAGCATCGGATAGTCGCTATAGCTGTCGGAATACGCCCAGGACTGCGCCAGATCCAGCCCGTGCTTCTTTGCGAAGTCCTGCATCAGCACCGACTTGGTCGCGCCGGCCACAAACGGCTTGCCCAGGCGTCCCGTCGCGTAGCCGGCCTCGAACTCTAGGCTATTGGCGATGACGTCCGGAATGTCGAGGTAACGCGCCAGCGGCAGCACCGTGAAGTCCAGGCCCCCCGACACCAGCACCGGTCGGCAGCCGGCACGCTTGGCCTCCGCGATGAGGTCCGGTGTGCCCGGGAAGATGGCCGGCTTGATGACTTCTTCAAACAGGTCTTCCGCCAGCACCAGCAGGCGGTCTTCCGACTGCCCGGCGTAGTACTGGTAGAACATCTGGTTGAACAGCTTGCGCGACAGCTTGTCAGCGACGGCGAACAGCGGAATTGAAGCCGCCGTCTTCAGACTGGCCCAGGCCGAGCGGGGCAGCGTCGGTTGGTTCATCGCGTAGTAGGCGAAAGCGTGCACGATGTTGGTGCGAATCAGCGTGCCGTCGACGTCGTAAAACGCGGCCGAGCGTTCGAACTTCTTAGGTTGCATCGGCGCTGCGTTATGGCACGAGTTCCGGCCGCAAATCCACCGGCAAAACACGCGCTGCGGCGAGCCAGGACAGCGACTTTCCGTCTACCGCCTGCGCAGAGCAGGTGTTTCCGTTTTCTTTTCCCTGGGCGTCGAAATGAGTTCTACGGAGCGGCGGGAACCTGCGCGGGGTGGGGTTTCGTTTGGGGGGCGATGGGGGCGGTGGTTTGTGTCGGGAGCAGATGGGTATTCCCAAACGCTCTGTCTACCAGCGGTGACCGGCCAACCGCAGCCAGCCTGGGCATCATTCGCCAAGGCTGCGGCGGCGACAGGCTGACTACAACCAGATCGGAGCCTCAACCGACTGTTCGCCCACCGTGACGGCGCTGACCAGGGAGTAGACGACATTCACTGTGCCGTCGGCCCCTTCGCTGCGTCGCAGACACTTCGCGAAGTACTCGCCGCTCGGCAGCGGTCCGATCTCTGCGCTCTCGACGGAATCGATCTGATGCGGCACCGCGGTCGCCACGATCATCGGGGCCTCCGCTGGACCGGCAAACAGCATGCAGACGTCGCTCTGCGCATCGCCGGCCCCGGACATGATACGGAGCGTCAGCGAGCCCTGCCGAAGCGCCGGAACGGACTGCACGTCATAGCTCCTCTGTGGATTCCCCTCCGTAAGCACAATCGGATCGCTGACACTCAGCTCGTAGGGGGTGCCCTCAACGACGGGCCGAGCGAGTACGCGGTACTCTCCGAAGGGCAGAAGATCGAGCTGATAGCGCCCTTCGATGGTGCTGCGCACGCGGCGAACAACGACGGGTTCACCGTCTGGACCGCGCTGTTGCGCCAGGAGCTCGACGCCGGCGAGCGGTTGGCCATCGGCGGCGTTCACCAAGGTGCCAAACAGCGTGCCGGTGCGTTGCTTGACGACCGTGCGGAGTACCGGGCGAAGCATGTAGCGAGACAGATGGCGGTTCATCTGGACGTGCAGGGATTCGGCAACGTCGAAGTCGATAAACACGTCCTGCACCGAATCGACCTTCGTGCTCAGGTCAAGCTGCAGCTTCAGTCCGGACTGCATTCCCGATGGAATCTGCAGCGGTACGTTCGATCCGTCCGCCAGCGTCAGACTGTTGCGACTTCCTAACGCCAGCCGGAGCTGCGAGTAGTGACCCGCCGGGAGCGCTTGGCTGGCGATCGTCGCGCTCACTCCGCCCTGCAGCTTCAGCAGATCCACAATGGCCCCCGGCTGACTGAGCTCGATCTCTTGCCCAGAGTCGGAGAGGATGGCGACGCGCTGCAGGTCGACTTTGACTTCGGCCAGGTTGTCTAGCGGGCCGTCGACCAAGTGCACCGTGATCGCCGACGACCCCGCGGGTAAGCCGGCATCCGGCGGGGCCGGCAGGCCTCGGCCGTCCGCCGCTGCATCCGTCGCGTCATAACCGATACTGGCTGGCGCGCAGCTTGCGGCAACCAGACTCCACAGAGTGAATGACCATCTGCCAAGTGAGTTTCGCATGGGAGGCTCCTTATCGTTGGGGGTGATCTCTGGGCGAAGGCATTGCACATCCCTTGCCAAAGCACGCAGCGACGGAGATGTGAAAGAATTAGCCGGTCGGCGCAGCAACTCAGATCGGAATCGGCAGTTGAAATCGGAATCACGTTAGGAGGGATCCAGCGCGGTGTCTGAAGTACCTACTCGCTCCCTGGACTACTCCCCGGAATCCACGCACAAAAGGAGATAGGAATGAGGCGGTACGGGGCGGGGCGACACCCGCTCGAAAACGTTCAGCTTAGGAATGGCGAGTATGGTTTCTGACTGGCGGTGGGGGTGTGCGGGTATCGAGGTCGGCGGCTCTGTTCCCGCCGCGGAGAGATCGGAGTCGGCCGGGCCAGCGGAGCGCTACTCTACGGTGACACTCTTGGCCAGATTCCGCGGGTGGTCGATGTCGCGGCCCAGGCGATGCGCGACATGATAGGACAGCAGCTGAACGGCCACGGCGTAGAGGATGGGCGCCAGCTCGCGACGGATCGTGGGCAGGATCAGGGTGTGGCTGGCGATGCGACGAATGCGCTCGTTGTCTTCATCACTGATGGCGATGATCGGACCGCGGCGCGCCGCGATCTCTTCCATATTCGCGAGCAGCTTTTCCTGGGTGCAGTCGCGATGAATCAGGAATACAGATGGAGTGTCTTCATCGATTAGCGCAATCGGACCGTGCTTCATCTCGCCCGCGGCATACCCCTCGGCCGGAAGGTAGGTGATCTCTTTGAGCTTGAGCGCCCCTTCCAGTGCGATGGGAAAAAGCTCACCCCGACCTAGGAACAGAAAGGCGCGGAATCGGGCATAGCGGTCGGCGAGGGCGGCAAGCTCGGGCTCCAGCCCCAAGATCGCCGGCAGCGCAGCGGGGAGCTGACGAAGCTCCTCGGCACAGGCGACGGCTTGCGCGTGATCGAGCTGTCCGCTGGCCAGCCCCAGCCGCAGGGCAATCAAGCTAAGGAGCGCGATTTGCGTCGT
>DAORCZ010000337.1:0-8057 GCA_035345735.1 Pseudomonadota bacterium
GCAGCAGATCGTTCACGTTCATCGCCACCAGGTCCTGCCCGATGCCGCGATAGTCGGCGCAGTCGCGGGCGACGAGCAGTTTTGTACCTACTCCATCACAGGTCGCCGCCAGCAGCGGATCGGCCAGCCCGGCCAGCGGTGGGCGATACAGCCCCGCATAGGCTTCGCCGGCATCCACCACAGCGGCATCGTGCGTCGCCTGCGCCGCCTGCCGCAGCTGCGCCGCGAAGTGATCGGCCAGCGCCAGATCAACGCCGGCCTGACGGTACGTCGGGGGGGGAGACTTCATCGGAACGATCCTCCGGCCTGGCTGGCACAGGCTCGGGTGCACTTCATGACAGCACCGCCCGCTGCCGCTGCGCCGCCGCCAGCGTCGCCAGATCGATCTGCAAAAGCCCGCCGACACGCAGCGTCGAGCCCTGGCAGATCCCCAGCCGCAGGAGCGGCACCCCGTGCTCGGCGCACAGCATCCCCAAGCGGGCCGCGGCCCCGTCATCTTGCGGGCTCACCAGGATCTGCGCGGGATGCTCGCCAAAGCCCTGCCACAGCGGAGCCGCCGACGCGGGCAGCGCGACGTCAAGCCCCACCCCCGATGCCAGCGCCAGCCGGGCCAGCGCCGTCAGAAGGCCCCCCCGACTGACCACCTTGCAGGTCGGCAGAAGCCCCGCCGCCACCGCGGCGATCAAGAGCGCCGCGACGCGACGCTCCGCCGCCAGATCGACGCGTGGCGTACCCAGCGGCTGGCCATACTGCAGCGCCGCAAAGCGCGAGGCGCCCGCCGCATCGGCCAGCTCGCCGACGAGATACAGCACCTGTCCGGTCCGTAGCTGCGAACCGGGCACCCGCCGCACATCGGGCACGATGCCGATACCACCGATCATCGGCGTCGGGGGCACCGCTCCACGCGGCGACTGGTTGTACAGAGAGACATTGCCGCCCGTCACCGGCACGCCCAGCGCCAGCAGGCCATCGCGCAGGCCGCGCACGACCTCAACCAGCTGTCGATGCTGTCCCGGATCGCGGGGCGAGGCATGGTTCAGCCCGTCGGTAATCGCCAAAAGCTCGGCCCCGACCGCGCCCAGACGACGGACGGCTTCGGCGAGCGCGCTCTGGGCTCCCAGATAGGGGTCGGCGGCGCACAGCAGGCCATCGCCGGTCAGGCTGAGCGCAAAACCGCGCAGGCTCTCGGGCAGACGCAGCACCGCCGCAGCGGCCTGGCCCGGACCGCGCACCGTTCGGTTGCCCACCGTCTGATCGAAGCGCGAATAAATCGGCTCGGGATCGCCCGTCTTTTCTAAGAGCGCAAGCAGCCAGTCCGCCGGGCTGTGCCCCACCACCGCCGGCCGAGCCACCAGCGCCGTTGCTGGGAGCGGAGCCGTCGCTGCTTCGGCCAGCGGCCACTGACTATCGGGCGCGCCCCCCGCAACCAGCGCCGCCGGAAGCTCGATCAGCGGGACCCCGCGCTGACGCACCCGCACCACGCCATCTTCGGTGCTGCGCCCAATCGCCGCCGCCGTCACGCCGCGATCGAAAAAATGCGCCAGAGCTTGCGGTACCACCTCGGCCTGAACGACCAAGGCGAAGCGTTCCTGCGTCTCGGACAAGAAGATCTCAATCGGGCTCAGGCCGGGCTCGCGGGTCGGCACCGCGTCGAGATCCACGTCAAAGCCAACACCGCCCGCCGCCGCCATCTCGAACGTCGCGCAGGCCAGGCCGCAGGCGCCCAGGTCCTGCACCGCAAGCAGGCCCTGGTCCGGCCCGAAGGCCAGCACCGCCTCCATCAGCAGCTTGCCGGCGAAGGGATCGCCCACCTGGATGTGCGAGCGCCGCCCCGCGTGACTGCCCGAGTCGCCCAGCGCCTCGCTAGCAAACGCCGCCCCCAGCACGCCATCGCGTCCGGTGCGCGCCCCGACGAGCAGCAGCACATGCCCCGCACCGGCGACCCGTGCGTGGCGGATAGCGTCGGGGCGCAGCAGGCCCGCGCACAGAACATTGACCAGCGGATTGCCCTCGTAGCCGGGATCGAAAACGGTGCGTCCCCCGACGTTCGGCACGCCCATCGCGTTGCCATAGTCAGAGATCCCGCGCACTACCCCCTGCACGATGCGTCGCGTATCGGCCGAGCCGGGATCGCCAAAGCACAGGAAGTCGAGCAGCGCGCAGGGTCGGGCTCCGGCCGCGATCACATCGCGCAGGATGCCGCCGACGCCGGTCGCTGCTCCTTGATACGGCTCGACGGCGCTTGGGTGATTGTGGCTCTCGATCTTGAAGGCCACGGCCCAGCCCTCGCCGACCGACACGACGCCGGCGTGCTGACCTGGACCGGCCAGGACCGCCGGGCTCTGTCGCGGTAGCGTCGCGAGCAGGTGACGCGTCGATTTGTAGGAACAGTGCTCGCTCCACATGCCGGCCACGACGGCGAGCTCAGCGTGAGCCGGCAAGCGACCGAGCCCGACGCGCAGCGCGGCGTACTCCACCGGCAGGAGTCCCATGTCCTGCGCCAGCCGGGCCGTGGCCTCTTCACTGAGCGAGGTGGGCGGCGGCGCGTGCGCGGTGGTCAGCGACGACCGGCGCTCTGCAAGCGCGCTCATGGCCGCACCTCTGCCGGGACCTTTCGACCGGCCTGCGCGCGCAGGAAGTCCCGCGCCGCGACAAACAAGCGCCGGCCATCCGTCGAGCCCAGCGTCGCGTCGATGGCCCGTTCGGGATGCGGCATGATCCCCAAGATCCGCCCGCTCGCGTCCAGCACCGCCGCCGCATCGCCCTGCGAGCCATTGGGGTTCTGCGCATAGCACAGCGGTATCGCCGGCTCGACCGGCAGCGTCGCCGCGGTCTCGACGTGTGGAAAACGATAGGCACCCTCGGCGTGCGCGATCGGCAAGGTCAACGAGGTCCCTGCCGCAAGCCCCGCAAACCACGGACTCCCCGCCGCCGCCGCCGTCACCCCCACCGACAGCCAGCGATGCTGAAAACGAGGGGGCGAGTTATGGGTCAGTGCCCCCGGCAGAAGCCCCGCCGAAGTCAGGATCTGAAAGCCGTTGCAGATGCCCAGGATCAGGCCGCCGCGCGCATGCACCGCATGCAGACCGCGCATCGCCCGCGCCCGCGACGCCAGCATCCCGGCCCGCCAGTAGTCGCCGTAAGAAAATCCGCCCGGCAGACCGACCAACGCGACATCGGCCGGTAGCTCCTCGCTGTCGCGGACGTAGCGGGGGGCGAAGCCGGTTTGCTGCAGCGCCTCGAACAGATCGCGGTCGCCGTTGCTGCCCGGAAAGACGATCACCGCCGCCGGAATCGGCAGGCTCGTCGCGCTCGGTGCACTCGGCGCGCTTGCTGCAGGGGACAGCGCGGCCATCAGCCCTCCCCTCCCCCGGCTTCCCCGTCGAGATCCGCGGCAGAGAGCAGGCGCAGGGTATGCGTCTCTAGGTTCGGGTTCACCAACAGCTCGCGGCAGACTTTCTCGATCTGCGCCCGGGCCTCGTCAGCATTACCGGCCGTCACCCCAAGCCGCAGATAGCGCCCGGCGGTCAGTGCGTGGACGGCGGCGAAGTCGCTCTGACGCAGCGCCTGCGAGATGGCCTCGGCCTGCGGGTCAGCCGCCCCCCGCCGCGGCGTGACCACAAGCTCGAAGCAAAACCGAGGGCGGACCGGAGGGTGAACAGATGATCGGGCACTCACGGAACCAACGTGTAACAGCTGCCATGTCCTTTTGGGCAGGGGAATGGCAGCTGACGTCGGCGCAGATTCGTGATTCGAGGGAGGGGGCAGGAGGCGGGCGAGGCGGAGATTCAGCAGGACAGCGAGGCGGTCGAGCTACTCAGAGAGGCGCTCGCGCAGCGTGATCTCGGGGAAGGCGTAGCCGGTCTCGGTGTACTGGATCGCGACCGAGAGCTCGATCTCGTCGGTGCCACCGTTGTCCGAGGTGCGGCTGAAGGTGTAGACCATCGAGCCCCAGAGGTACGGAGCCTTGGGCGCCACGAAGTAATAGATCGGCTGCTCCTGCACGTGCTTGAGCGCATAGCCTTCGGCTTCGAGGCTGGACTTGAGCACGGTCACGCGGCTGCTGCGATTCGAAGCGGTCTGCGGGCTCATGCGGCGGGCATCAGCCGTGGCGGCGGTGGCGAGGACGAAAACGAACAGGGCGATGGCGATGTGGCGGAGGGTCTTCATGGTGTTTTCAAGCTCCCAAGAGGTGGTTGTGAATGGCGTTGCGTTGCGTTGCCCACCTACTCATCACGGCGCGTGCCAGCCCCCGAAGACGCCCGGCCAGTAGGCGGGAAGTCAGCGATTTCGCGAGAGAAAACGCGCGCTGCGGCGCCGCCCCGGTGGGCAATGGCCCGGACATAAAACTGAAATAAATTCGTTAAAAAGTATGGGAACTTCGTTGAATCCCCATGAAGCCTCCCTACGCCGAGCCCAAGCTCGACTTGATCGAGCTGTTCAAGAACTCAGGCCGCGACCTGGCGACCGTCATTCGCATGGTGACCGAGGAGCTCATCCGCTTTCTGGGCGCCGACGCCGGAGTCATCGCGCTGCTCGATGCGGACACCGGACGGCTGCTGCTTGGCGAGGCGCTCGGCTATGGCAGCACCGTGCTGCCCGAGTTCATCCCGCTCTCAGAGACCGGCGAGGCGCGGGCGTCGATCGTGGCGCAGGTCGTGCGGTCGGGGCTTGGCTACGTCGCGCCGGACACGCGGACCTCGGCGATCTATCTGCCGGCCGACCCGTCGATCTGTTCAGAGATCGGCGTGCCGCTGCGCCTGCGCGGCGAGACCTTCGGCGTGGCCCTGGCCTCCAGCCGTACGCGCAGCTTTTTCACGCCCGAGGACGTCAGTCGCTTTCAGAGCTTCGCCGATTCTGTGGCCGTCGCCATCGACAACGCCCGCATCATCGACGCGCTGCGGATGCGCAACCAGCGCGACGTGGCCCGCAAGCAGCGCCGCGAGTTCGGCTTCGACCGCACCGCGCACGCCGAGAACCTGAAGTACCACTTCGGCAACCTCATCGGCGACGAGCGCGGGCCGATGGGCGAGGTCTATCGCAGCATCGAACGCGTTGCCGGCCGCGAGGACGACACCGTGCTGATCGTCGGCGAGACAGGCAGCGGCAAGGAGATGATCGCCTACGCCATTCACCTCGCCTCGCTGCGCCGCGGCCGACCGATGGTGGCGACCAACTTTGCCTCCCTCGGCGGCGATCCCAACCTGATTCAGAGCGAGCTGTTTGGTCACGAGCGCGGCGCCTTCACCGGCGCCACCGCACGGCGCAAGGGCTGCTTCGAGACCGCGCATGGCTCGACGCTGTTCATCGACGAAGTCGGCGACATCGTGCCGCAAGTGCAGGTCAAGCTCCTGCGCGTGCTCGGGCGGCAGAGTCAGCGCGAGTTCATCCGCCTCGGCGGCGAGGAGACCATCAAAACCAACGTGCGGGTCCTGGCCGCCACCAACAAGGACCTGCTCGGCGAGATCCGCGCTGGGCGCTTCCGCGAGGACCTGTACTATCGGCTGTCGGCGCTGGTGATTCGCCTGCCGCCCCTGCGCGAGCGCAGCTGCGACATTCCGCTGCTGACGCGCCACATCATCGCGCGCATGAACCGGGGCGCGGCGGGACCCATCCGCATCGGCCAAGGCGTCGATGAGGCGCTCATCGCCTATCACTGGCCGGGCAATATTCGACAGCTCGAGTCGGTGCTCCTGCGGGCACTCGTGCTCTACGGCCAGCCCGACGAGCTAGACGCCGACGACGTGCATCGCGCCCTGGAGCTGGAGGCGGGTTATGCCGCCGCGTCCCGCGACGCCAAGCTCGAGTGCCCCGACCCCGTCCCCGACGGCTGGTTCTGGGACGAGGTCTTTGCCCGCTGGAAGCTGCGCCGACTCTCGGTCGTGGAGCTTGAGGAGCTCGTGCGCGGGAAGCTCGCCGAGAGCGGCGGTTTCTATTCACGCGCCGCGGTGCGCCTGGGGGTCGCGCCGCAGGACTATCAGCGCTTCATCGACTTCCTGTCGCACGCCGGCGTAAAAATCGACTATCAGCAGTTTCGTCGACGACGCGATTCGAAGCGCGCGTGACCCTAGACGCGATGCGGTGCGCAGATGCGCAGCCCCGCCGTCTGCAGATGGTGGCGCAGGCCGGCGGCCAGGGCTTCAGCATCTGGGGTGTCGCTGTGCAGGCACAGGGTATCGACGCTCAGCGGCAGCGACGATCCGTCGTCGGTACGCACGCCGGACCCGCGACAGAGAGCCAGCGCCTGCGCCGCCACCTCGTCGGCAGAGAGCAAGAGCGCACCCGGCTGCCGCCGATCAACCAGGCCGCCGCCTGCCGTGTAGCGTCGGTCGGCGAAGCCCTCGGCCAGCGTCGATAGGCCGGCCCCCCGCGCCAGGATCAGACCCCGGCTGCCAGCCCGCCCGACAAAGTGCAGCCGCGGATCGATCTGGCGCAGCACGGCAATCAGCACCTCCGTCACTTGCGGATCGTCGGCCGCGGCGTGATACAGCGCCCCGTGTGGCTTGACGTGGCACAGCGTCGCGCCCGCTGCCTGCACGATGTCGCGCAGTGCCTGCACTTGGGTGAGCAAGCTGGCGAAAAGCTCCGACGGCGACAGCGACAGCGCGCGACGACCAAAGCCCGCGCGGTCGGGATAGCTGGGGTGAGCACCGATCGCCACGCCGTGCGCCTGACACAGCGCCACCACGCCCGCCATGGTATCGGCATCGCCGGCATGGCCCCCACAGGCGATGTGCGCCGACGACAGCTGCGCGATCAGTGCCGCCTCGCGCCCGTCAGAAAGACGCTCGGGCTGCTCACCGACATCGGCGTTGAGATCGATGGTTCTTTCGATCGTCCTTGGCGCGGCTGGGCTCATGCGTCGCTCCTTCCCTCGGTAGGGCTGACCGGCTCGGTGGCGTCGGTCAGCGCCCGTTCTTGGCTACGATACGCGGCCAGCGCTTCGGGCAGGCTCACCGGCGAAAGCGACAGCGTCTGCCCCGGTCGCAGCCGGCCGATAAGCGGCAGATCGGCGCTGATCACCTGGGCCAGCTTGGGATAGCCGCCAGTTGCCGCCTGCTCGACGCCGAGGAGAATCGGCTGACCATCGCCCGGCACCTGCAGCGCCCCCGCGGTCACGCCTTCGCTCAGCAGCGAGCCCATCGCCTGCCCGTACGGCGATAGCAAAAACGGCTCGGCCGCCTGCAAGCGCAGCCCGGTGCGGCTCGACTGCGGGCTCACGGTCAGCGGCTGCTCAGAAAGATGCTCTCGCAGGCCAGAGGCAAACCAGTCGGCCTGCGCGCCCCAGGTCACCCGCAGCGTCGTCCGCGGGGCCAAAAGCGCCCAGCCCACCGCCGACAGCCGTCGTGCCGAGCCGGTCAAACCCGACGCCGACAGCGGTCGTAAGAGCACATCGCCGCGACGCAGCGCGCGTCCGTGCAGGCCGCCTAGCTGACCGCGCAGATCGGTGGCGGCGCTGCCCGCGATCCGTGGCACCGAAAGCCCGCCTCGCACCGCCAGATAGCCGCGCAGGCCCGGGCGGATCGGACCGCAGCGCAGCACCTGTCCGCGGCGCACAGAAACGCTCGCCCCGTCGGTCAGCGGCAGGCCATCGACCGTCGCCGCCGGCAGGCCGACCAGCGCCACATCCAGATCGCACTCCGCCAAAAGCTCAGGCCCGCCCAGCGTCAGTTCCAGCGCCGCTGCTGAGTCGGGGTTTTGCAAAAGGGCATTGGCCAGGCGCAGCGCGACCCCGTCGGCCGCCCCGCCCACCGAGATCCCCAGGCTGGCCAGGCCGGGTCGTCCCAGGTCCTGCACCGTCGTCTGCACCCCGGGAGCCCGCACCGACAGAGCCGGCTCGCCCACGACCGCAGGCAGGGGCGGCGGCGCCTCGCGAACAAAGTCCGCCGGCGCGATCGGGCGAAAGCGCAGCGTATCGCCAAGCTGCAGTCGCGCCCGCGGGCTCGGGCCCAGCTCTAGCAGCGACAGCGGCGTGCGCCCCAGAAGCTGCCAGCCTCCCGGACTGTCCTGGGGATAGATGCCGGCCTGGGCTCCCGCGATGGCCACGGCCCCTGCCG
>DAORCZ010000338.1:0-6194 GCA_035345735.1 Pseudomonadota bacterium
GGAGGCAGCGTCACTACCACGGCTCCCGAGGCGCGATTGAAGCGCAGCTCAACCGCTCGGCCATCTAGGACATCGACGTCGGCTTTCATCGTCTTGTCCTGCATCTCCAGCCGGATCTGGTGTCGCCCGACCGGCAGCAAAAGCGGCAGCGAGAGCGGCAGCGCTCCCACCACACGCCCGTCGGCCAAGAGCAACCCCTCGTCGTCCGCGAGGACTTGCACCTCGCCGGCCGGCGGCCGGGGCAGGCTCAAGATCAGCTCAGCCTCAGCGAAGCCGCGCGTCCCCGGCGCAATCAGCGGATCGGCCAGAAAGCGGCGCATCAGGTCGTGCGTCTCGACGCGCTGACCGGCAAGGTTTTGCAGCACGCCCAGCTCGTACAAGAGCTCGGGAGCCGGCGTCGCGCGATACGCCCCCTCTACCTGACGGCTCAGCGCCGCATAGTCGGGCCCGCCCGACTCCCCCGCCGGGGGTGGCTCATGGTCTGATGGACGCTCGACGAGCGCGGGTGCCGCGACCGGACGCGGCCGGCTCGCCTTCCCCTTGCCCGAGGCCATCGGCAGAAACAGGCCCAGGCAGCTCAGCACCAACCCAAGCCCCAGCGGCCACCCAGCGCGGCTACGCCATTGCCGACGCCACGTCGCAGCCCGGCCAGGCCACATCCGCCCGGCCACCGCCTGCGTCTCGCGCCTACTCACAGCGCCCCAGGCGCGCCGTCTCCCCCGCGCGCACCTTGACCGTCTGGCGAGCCCCTTCGACTTCGATCAGGTGATTGCCGGGCAGCATGTACAGCGTGACTTCCTGACAGCGGCTGCCCTCGCGCTTGGGAATCACCACCTGCCCCAAGCTCGGCAAAAGTCGCGCGACGGCGGCCTGTGCCTCGCTGCGTCTTCCGGCCCCCGCCTTGCCCGCGGCCCCCCCCTGCGCCACCTTCTGGAACGCGCTCACCGCCTCTGCCGGGCGATCGGCGGCCTCGTGGATCTGGCCCAGGTGAAACTGGCTCTCCAGACTCAGCTCGACGCATGGCTGTGGATGCTTGCGCTCGCGATTGCACAGCGAGCTGGCTTTTTCGAACAGCTTCTGCGCCTTGCGCAGGTCCTTCTTTTCGTGCGCCTCAAGCCCCGCGCTGACCAGCTTTTCGATCGTCGATTCGGCCACCGTCACCGTCAGCGTGGCCCCGTCTTTGATCTGCAGCGTCTGCGTCCCCGAAAGGGCCGTCAGCTCGTGCTCGCCGGCCGAGAGGGCCAGCGGTTTTTTCGCTGCGCTCTGCCAGCGCCCTTTGTCGATCTGGAACTGCACGCCCCCTGCGGCCTCGACGAGCACAAAGCCGCTGCCCTGCGCCGCCCCCAGCTTCTCGGGGTTTTCGGCCGGCTCAGGGGTCGGGCTCGCTGGCTCCGCGGAACTTGCAGGCAGGGTGGGGCTCGCCGGGCCATTGGCGTTCGCCGGGGTCGCAGAGCCACCGCCATCGATGGCGGCGCCGCCACTGCCTGACTTGGCCACCGGGGTCGGTGGCGCCGGCTCGGTTCGGTCCGGTGAGCTCGCGGACACCGTCCGCAGCACGCCGGCTTGCAGGGTCGCGGCGCGGGCGCGCACGCTGGCATCCGCGTCGCTGCCTAGCAGCCGCAGGATGGGCAGGCCGGGGTGCCCAGCAGGCCCCAGGGGCAAGGCCGCGGCCACCTCGGCGGTCCGCTTACGCACCTCGGCATCAACGTCGCGGGCCAGGCGCCGCAGAAGGGCCATGACCTGTCCGTTTTCGTCCTGAAACAGGCCCGGCAGGGCATCCAGCAGACTCAGACGCACGGCCACCTGCCCCACCGCCAGCTTGCTCAGCAGCCCCTCGGGCAGGGTCGCGGCTTCACCCAGACGACGCAGCCCACTTAAGGCCGGCAGGGCCTCGGGCGTGGCCTGGGCCAGCGCCTCACGCAGCACCGGAATCGCTCGCCGATCGCCGGCAGCCGCCAGCTTCTGTGCCGCGGCGAAGCGCACCGCGAAGACGGCATCCCGCAGCAGGCCGGCGACGAACTCGATCTCGGCTCCGAGCTGTTCGACAAGCAGGCGGCGGACCTCGGCATTGCCCGACTGCGAGAGCTCGCGCAAGGGCGGCAGCTGTCCGCGATCGCCCAGCCGCAAGAGCAGCGAGCGGGCCAGCGAGCGCTCAACCTCGCCGCCGGCACTGACCAGCTCTTTGACCCAGCCACCGACGCCCTGCTGCAGGGTCTTGCGCACCGCCGCCTCAGCCGGGACCGCTGCTTCGATCTGCAGCAGCGAACGCAGCGATGCCTCGCGCACCGCCTCCTCGCGATCCCCGAGTCCCGTGCGGAGGGCCAGTACCGCGCCCTCATCACGCCGCCGTCCGAGCGCCCGCGCCGTGCTCGCGCGCACCGCGGGGTGCACATCCCCAAGCAGCTTCGACAGCAGCGGCCCCGCGTCGTGCGCCGTCGAGTCTGCCAGCACCGCCACCGCCGCCTCGCGCACCGTCCACTCGCCATCGGCAAGCGCGGCCCGCGCCCACTTCAAACTCTGCTCGCTGAGCGCCCCGGGATCGCTCGCCGCCAGCGTGATGATCGCGGTCGCCGAGCCCAGCTGCAGCGCCGCTCCCGCCTCGGCCCCGAGCTGGCGGGAGAGCAGCCGAACATCGAGCAGCTGCCCACTCAGACCCAGGCCCTCGCTGGCCAGCAGCCGCGACGGTGGTGTGGCCTGACGATCGCGCAGCACCTGTCGAAAGAGTTCGCCCATCTG
The DNA here is from genome assembly GCA_035345735.1 of Pseudomonadota bacterium. GTDB lineage: Bacteria > Myxococcota_A > Polyangia > Palsa-1104 > JAEUJZ01 > JAEUJZ01. Next base: position 2,737 of record DAORCZ010000338.1, read on the forward strand.
CGGCTCATCCGGAGCCGCCAGAAAGCGAGCCGCCAGCAGCTTCTCGCGCCCGGCCGCTTGCACCTGCGCGCGCAGAAACGCCCGGCCTTCCTCGTGACCTTGCTGCGCCAGGCGCGCCGCGGCCAAGAGCGCCTCTTCGCCCGATGCGCTGCGCATCTTGCCGCGCAGGACCGACAGCGCGCTCTCGTTCCCGGCCTGCGTCAGGCAGCCCAAAAGCGAGAGCCGCAGCGGCTCCGGCAGGCTTGGCGCGGCCAGCGTCTGTTCGGCCATGCCGAGCGCCTGGCTGTGCCCGCGCTGACAGAGGATGGCGATGGCGCGCAGACGAGCCTCGCTGCTGCTGCCGCTGAGCATGGCCTCCAGCGTGCGCTGTCCCAGTCCGTCGCCCAGCTGCAAGAGCGCCGCGGCCACCGCCGCCTGCACCGCCTCTTTCGGCTGCTTGCCAAGCACCGCTTGCAGGGCCGGCACCGCCTGCCGATCGCCGAGCTGACCCAGCGCCTCGGCAGCCCGGCTCTGAATCGCGGGACTGCCATCTAAGAGCGCCTCTTGCAACGCGCCCCGATAGGCCGCGTCGCGTGTCAGCGACAACCCCTTGAGCGCGCCCTGCTTCAGGTCGGCATCCGTCGCCCGCAGATCGGACTCCAGGACCTTGCGAGCGGCCGACTCGATGGCCGCGAGCTCGCCCGGCTGCAGCCCCGCTGGCTCGCGGGTGTAGCGGCGATAACCCAGGATCCCGACGAGCGACAACAGGCCAATCAAGCCCAGACCGCCCGCGGCGACCGCCCACAGCGGCAGCTTGTGGCCCCGCACGATGACATGCGTGCCCCGCCCACCGCCGAGCTGCGCCGCCAGCCCGGACGAGATCGCGACCTTCTCGCCACGCTGCACGCTCAAGAGCTCGATCTCATGCAGCAGCGCCGCGCTCAGATCGCGCATCGAAGCGAAGCGCTCGGCCTTGCTCTTGGCCAGCATGCGCAGCACCAGCGCATCGATGGAGGGCGGCACCGCAAGCTGCGGAAAGCGCTCGCGCAGGCTCTGCGCCTGCTCGAACTTCTGCAGGCTCAAAAGCTCCATCGCCGACGGGGCAGTAAACGGGAGCTGGCCGCAGATCAGCTGGTACAGGATGCAGCCCAGCGCGTACTGATCGGCGCGAGCATCGATGCCCGCCCCATCGACCTGCTCGGGCGCCATGTAGCGCGGCGTGCCGATCGAAGCCCCGACGCGCGTCAGGCCCTGATTGCCCGAGCCGCCCGAGCCGCCCGAACTATCCTCGCTGTCGCCCGACGAACGAGGCTGCTGCTGAGTCTCCGCGTCGTCACGCGCTACCACTGGCGGACGCAGGTTGGGGGCCGAAGGTCGCTGCGCCGGAACCGCCGCATCGGGCTCGCTGCTCGCCACTGCGCGCGTGTCCTTGGCGATGCCGAAGTCCACGATCTTGATGAAGTCATCGGCCCCACCCGTCGCTTGTGCCGCCCCCGCCTCCGACGGCGCAGACGCCGCACTGCCCGCTGGCAGCACGAAGATGTTCTCGGGCTTGAGATCCCTGTGGACGATGCCGCGGTCGTGGACCGCTTGCATGCCAAGCGCGATCTGCTGCGCGATCCGCAGGGCCCGCAGGATGTCGAGCCGATGTCCGCTGGTCTTGCGGAGGATGCGACCCAGCGTCGGGCCCTCGATGTACTCCATGACCAGATAGGGCCGGCTATCGGACAGCACCCCAAAGTCCGAGATGTACACGATGTGGGGGTGCACGATCTGTGACGCGAGGCGCGCTTCCTGCAAGAAGCGGCGCTGGTCGGTCTCGCTGCGGTGCTTGGCCAAGACCTTGACGGCGACGGTCCGCCCGAGCAGCGTGTGCCGGGCGCGATACACCACCCCCATGCCGCCATGACCGATGCGCGCTTGGATCTCGTAGCGCTCAGACAGCGTCGTACCGATCAGGGCATCGGGCTCGTCGTCGCCGCCCACGTACGAGTCGCGGGCGGTGGCAGGCGGGCCGGCAGCGAGCGCCGAGGTCGGCTCCCCAGCACACACGTGCTGCGCGGAGGTCTGGTACGCCGTGCCACAGTGTATGCAGCGCACCATGCCATCCGGGACACCGGGACCGAGGGGAGAGTCGCTCATCTACTCCTGGACCTTACCCACTATATCTGAGGTCGGCTCGACGATGGGGCCCCGTCGAAGGACTGTCGAAGGACTGAGGAGATCGCCGGGGTACCGCGCCGGCTGCGACCCTCCCCCGCCCGACCTGGCCTGACGAATCACCGCGGACTGGCGGACTGGCGTGGAAGCGGATGCCGTCTATGGTTGTTGTCTACATGGTGCTTGGCGCCCACAAATCCGGACCCGCGTTCGCGCTTAGCTTGGGATTGCACGCCGGGTTGGCCCTTTTGCTGTGGCAGCTTGCCCCCCCTCCCCCGCCTGGCCTGTCTCGCCCGATCCGTGCCGGCACACTCATCGAGCTCCTGCCGCGCCCGAACAAGCCTGCACTCACCGTCGAGCCCAGCGCGCCGCCGCCGCCCGACGAACGCCCGATGCCGCCCCGGCCCCTGTCTCCCGCCCCGTCCCGGGTGACCGGTTCGGCGAGCCAGCCTAGCTCGCACGCCCCAGCAACCGAAGCTCTGCTCCCCCGCCGCGCGCCGGCACCGCCGACCACGCCGCCGGTCGTGTTGGAAAAACCGACGGGTCGCATCGATCTGTTTCCGCAGGCTGTACTCTGCAAGACCATCGGCTGCAGTCAGGGTCTGCCGCCCGCCGCCGGCCAAGGCCTGGCCTCGCATCTCGCGGAAGAGCAGGCCCAGCGCGAGGGGCTCGCTGCGGTGCGCGAGGGTCGCGTCGCCCCCGGCTGGCGCGAAGTCGAGCACGACCTCGAGAAGCTGTTCACGCCCAAGCTCGACTCCGTCAGTCGCGCCTCGCGCGGTGAGCTTGCGCTGCGTCAGCTGGTGCGCCCGGTGCAGCCCGCCCCCGAGCAGAGCCAGACCGGCTGGCTGGTGCGCCGCGACGACATGAACCGCCTGCAGGCCGAGATCCGCGCCGCGCAAGATGCCTACGACGAAGCCGCCGTCGGGCGCGAGGCCGAGGTCGAGGTCGAGCTCGATCGTCTCGGTGCCGTCGTCGCCGTGCGGCTGATCCTGCCATCGGGATCGCGCGAGTTCGATCGCGAGGCACTGCGCGCCGTACAGCAGGCGGTGCGCGTGCGCCCCCTGCACGATCAGCAGGGCCCGGTCATTGCCCGCTACGGGCTGCGCGGCGAGGTCGCCATCAACCTGCCCCGCATCGGCTCGGCCGTCGAGCCCAATGGCGGCCAGGTGCACTCCCAGCTGCTCAGCCTCGGCGGCACCTTCGACGAAGTGACCGGCAAGGCCGACGTGCGCATCCCCGGCACCAAGCGCCTCAAGACCCGCATCCGCCTGATCTCGGTGCGCCGCAAGCTGACCGGCACGACACCCTAAGCCGACGGC
>DAORCZ010000338.1:6294-8046 GCA_035345735.1 Pseudomonadota bacterium
CCGCCTGATCTCGGTGCGCCGCAAGCTGACCGGCACGACACCCTAAGCCGACGGCCGACTAAGCCGACGGCTCGCTAGTCGTTGCCTTCCAGGTCGGGAAACAGCGAGGCCGTACGGGCCACCGGCTCGCGCGGACGCAGGCCCAGGTGCTCGTAGGCGCGACGGGTGGCCATGCGACCGCGCGGGGTGCGCATCAGGAAGCCCTCTTGGATCAAGTAGGGCTCGTAGACGTCTTCCAGCGTGTCCGATTCCTCCGAGACCGCGGCCGCCAGCGACTCGATGCCGACCGGCCCGCCGTCGAAGCGCTCGATCAGGCAGCGCAAGAGCGAGCGATCCATGTCGTCGAGCCCCAGCGCATCGACCCCCAGCCGCGATAGCCACTCGCCCGTCGGGCCCGGCAAGATGTCGCGCGCCCCAGCCACCTCGGCAAAGTCGCGCACTCGGCGCAGCAGGCGATTGGCGATGCGCGGCGTTCCGCGGGCCCGCTGCCCAATCACCAAGCAGGAATCACGATGGATGCGCACGCGCATGCGATCGGCCGAGCGCTCGACGATCTCGGCCAGCTCGCGCGGGGCGTAGTAGTCGAGGCGCAGCACGATGCCAAACCGATCGCGCAGCGGCGAGGTCAGAAGCCCCGTCCTCGTCGTCGCGCCGACCAGCGTAAAGCGCGGCAGCTTCATCTGGATCAGCTGTGCCGCCGGCCCCTCGCCGACCGGGATCTCGATGCGATAGTCCTCCATCGCCGGGTACAGATACTCTTCGACCACCGGCTGCAGGCGATGGATCTCGTCGATGAACAGGACATCGCGCTCGCCGAGACTGGTCAGGTAGCTAGCGAGCGTACCTTTGTGCTCGATGGCGGGTGCACCGACCGGCCGAATCGTCGCGCCCAGCGCCGTCGCGATGAGGTGCGCCAGCGTCGTCTTGCCCAGCCCCGGGGGCCCACAGAAAAGGACGTGGTCCAGGGCCTCACCGCGTCGCCGCGCCGCCTCGACAAACACCTTCAGGTTGTCGACGACTTTTAGCTGACCGATGTACTCGTCGAAGTGGCGTGGACGGAGCGCAGCGTCGAACTGCTCCTCGCTGTGCGCCGTCGAGGGATCGAGCTCGGGCAGGCGCGTCGGTACGCCCCCTGCGGCATGCACCGCCACCGGGGCAGAACCCGCATCGCGGACCGGCTCGACATGACGTTTGCGTGGCATGGCCGGCACTGTGCCACAGGGCCAGCCCGGCGGGGAAGCACCGCGACGGCGCGCTCCGGGTTACTCGTCCTCGTTGAGCTTGGCGTCAAATAGGCGGAAAAACTGGGATGGGCTCTCTTGCGTCCCGGGCTGCGAGACATCCGACTCATCGAACAAGACCGCCTGCTTCTTCTTGGCCGGCTTCATGCCCGCCGGGCTGCTGGCAGGCTTAGCGGCTGCCACCGCGCCAGCTTTGGCCGAGGTCTTTTCTGCGACGGGTTTGGCCGCTACTGCCGCCTTGGCGGAGGGTGCCGGACTGCTGGCCGCAACACTCGGAGCTGCCGCCGCCTTGCTCGCGCTCTTGGTCTCGGCGGGCTTGCTGACCGCGGCTGGCTCAGTGGCCTTACTCGCTGCGGTCTTGCTTGCCGTGGCCGCCGACGGGCTGGGCTCGGGCTTGCTGGTCGCCACCGCGCTGGGCTTGCTAGCGGTCGCGGCCCCGACGGGCTTGGCGGCCGAGGTGGCAGCCGGGGTGGCCGGGCTCGCGGTGGCAGCGGCGGCTTTCGACACCGCG
>DAORCZ010000339.1:0-1350 GCA_035345735.1 Pseudomonadota bacterium
TCCACAATCAAATGCGTGATCGCTTCTGGAGCAGCGACGGTAAATGGCGCGGCGACGAGCCGTGGCTTCGTCACCCAGGCGCAGGTGCTGCAGGCTCTTTCGCAGGGGCTGGCCTGCGCGCAGGGCGGTGAGGTGCTGGTGCTGCGTCCGCAAGTCGTGCGCATCGCCGAGCTTGCCGAGGCCATGCGGAGCCTGCTCAGTCAGGGCGGTGCCCCCGTCGGTGCGGTGCAGGTCCTCGACTCCGCAATGTATCAGGGTGAAAAGGAATCGGCGACGCTCATCATGGCGGAAGAGCTGGGCCTGGCGCGCCTCTTCCCCGCCGACTCCACTGGACAGGTCGTGATGCTCGATAACCTCGGGCGACACGCTGTGGCGGCGCCGCACCCAAGCCTGCCTGGCCACGGACTCGCTCTCGCCGACTGCCCGACGCTGTCGGGGGCCGCGCTGCAGGCGTTTGTGCAGCCACTCTTGGCCACAGCGTAACTCTCCCCCTCGATCAATTGCTCTGCCGACCGACCCACTGAGTCGGCCCGGTCCCCTGGGAGCTCCCATGACGGAAACCTCGCTGCGACTATCCCCGAATCAGAGCCGCCTCGCCTACGACGGCCTCGCGACTGCGCTCGCCAGCCTCGTCGCTCTGCTGTTTGGCAAGTGGGCCACGGGGCAGCTTGCGGTGACGCTGCTGCTCTCGCTGCCGCTGCTTCTGCTTTCGAACTGGCTTCTGGGCATCTACACCCACCAAAAGACCGCGTCCGGACGCGCCAAGGCCGTGCGACTGAGCCTCGCAATTGCCGCGACCACCGGGGCGATGCTGGCGGCTTCCCCCAGCCAAGAGCAGTGGCTGCCCGTCCTGCTGTTTCCGGTCCTGGTGTGGAGCCCGCTCTGCCTGCCGCGCCTCTTTCTGAACCTGAACAAGCGAGTCTCGACAGACTTCTTCGGCGCCGCGATTCGTGGACGCGGCCCGGTGCTGGTGGTTGGCGGAGCGGGTTACATCGGGACCCACGTGATTGAACAGCTCCTCGCGGCCGACTACTCGGTGCGCGTCCTGGACCGCCTGCTGTACGGACGCGGGCCGCTTTCGGATTTCTTCCAGAACCCGCGCTTCGAGCTGATCGATGGCGACGCGACGGACATCGTCAAGCTGGTCGAGGCGATGTCGGGTGCCTCAGCGGTCATCCATCTTGCGGGTCTGGTGGGCGATCCGGCCTGCGCGGTCGATGAGTCGTTCACCCGTCACACCAACGTCATCACCACACGCATGGTCAAAGAAGTGGCGACCTCGATGGGCGTCAGCCGCTTCATCTTCGCGTCGAGCTGCTCGGTGTATGGCAGCACCGACAAGGAAGTGAA
>DAORCZ010000339.1:1450-8041 GCA_035345735.1 Pseudomonadota bacterium
GCTTCATCTTCGCGTCGAGCTGCTCGGTGTATGGCAGCACCGACAAGGAAGTGAATGAGACGTCCGATCTGAACCCGGTGTCGCTGTACGCCCGCACGAAGATCGACAGCGAGCGCGAGCTCTTGCTCTCGCAGAGCGATACCTTCCTGCCGACCATCCTGCGCTTCGCCACCGTCTTTGGTCACTCGCGCCGTCCGCGCTTTGATCTGGTCGCCAACCTGTTTACTGCGCAGGCGATGACCGACGGCAAGATCACGCTCAAGGGCGAGCAGCAGTGGCGGCCGTTTATCCATGTACGCGATCTCGCCCGTGCCGTGGTGGCGGTGCTCAAGGCCAGTCCAGAAAAGACCACGGGGCAGATTTTCAACGTCGGTGACGAGCGCCTGAACATGACTCTGGGTCAGCTGGCCAATACCGTGCAAGAGACCGTGGCCCCGCACGTCGAACACACGGTCGAGGTCCTGAATCAGCCCGACATCAGCGACCGCCGCAACTACGCCGTGAGCTTTAAGAAGATCCAGCGCGTCCTCGGCTACCGTGCCGCAACGCTGATGCGCGAGGGGATCGAGGAGATGGTGCAAGCGTTCCAGCGCGGGGCCTACGGCAACTACCGCGCCCCGGCCTACAGCAACCTCGAAATGACCAAGCAAGCCTCGGTCGATTTCCACGATCCGCAGCAGAGCGCTCGGCTCTACGGCCCGCTCGTCGAGATCTCGCAGCTGGCCTCAGGAACCACGCCGGATAGTCCAGTCGGCGCATCGCCGGTCGCGCGCAGCTAGTCGGACCTCGCCGTGAGCAGCGCCACTGCGGTCATCGATGTCGACCACGCCATCATTGGCGGCGGAGTGGTCGGTCTGGCTCTGGCGGAAGCCCTGACTCGACGGCAGCCCGAAGCCCAGGTCCTGCTGTTGGAGCGACACCGCCAGCCCGGACAGGAAACCTCATCGCGCAACAGCGAAGTCATCCACGCGGGTCTTTACTACTGGAACACCCCGCGCAAAGGCGAGACCTGCCGTCGTGGCCGTGAACTGCTGTACGAGTTTTGCGCGCGCTATGACGTCGAGCACCGTCGCTGCGGTAAGCACATCGTGGCAGTTGAGAGCGCCCAGCTTCCCGAGCTTGCCCGCATCGCCGACTACGCCCGCAGCGTGGGCGTTCCGCTGGAAGAGGTCTCGGCAGACAAGCTGCGCGACCAACTACAGCACCGCGGCATCATCGCTGGGCTGTGGTCACCAACCACGGGCATCGTCGACAGTCACAGCCTGATGAAGCGGCTAGAAGCCGCTGCCGAAGCGCGCGGAGCCATCTTCAGCTACGGCACCACCTTCCTCGCTCCCGAATCAGTCAGCGACGATCACTGCAGCTTTGGCGCCCGCGATGGCAACGGTGAGCTGTGCCACATTCGCGCCCGGCGGCTGTACAACGCCGCTGGTCTCTCGGCGGCACGCATCGCGGCTAGCTTTGCTCCGCAGGCCGGCTACGCCATCCGCCCCTGCCGCGGACGCTACTTCGCGCTCTCGGGCCGCTACACCGGAAGCTATTCCTCCCTGCTCTATCCCCTGCCCGATCCAGCCGGCGGCCTGGGGGTGCACCTGACGCTCGATCTTTCGGGCCGCTGCCGCTTGGGCCCCGATGTCGACTGGTCGATGGCGGACTGCGGTACCGACGATCCGGCGCTCTATGCCTTTGACGACAGCCAGGATCAGCTGCGCCAGCGCTTCTTCGTCGCTGGACGCCGCCTGCTGCCCACCCTGCGCGAAGACGAGCTGAGCCCAGACTATGTCGGTGTTCGCCCGAAGCTGTTCATCGGTGATCAGGCCCACCCCGACTTTGCGATCCACGCTGCGCCCGCTGCCAGCGTCTGGCATCTGCTGGGCATCGAGTCACCGGGCCTGACCGCGGCTCTGGCGATTGCCGAAGACCTCAGTCAGCTGCCGCTGTAGCGTCGAAACGAAGGCCAAAGATGCGCGGCCCACAGCGCCGCCGACTGCGCGGCTGCGGTCACCTCGGAGCCGTCGCGATGACGCGCTGCTGCCAGCAGATGACGCAGCGATTCTCCCCCGAGCTCGGCGCTGACTTTCGCCAAATAGAGGCCACGCGCGGCCGGCCCGCGATACTTGGCTAGGAGCAGATAGCGGCTGCGATATTCCTGTCGGCGCATCGCCAGCTTGGCCTGCTGCGTCGACTGTCCGCCATGGTGCAGCACGTGCAGCCAAGGCAAAAGCGCGACGCGATAGCCCGCGTGCTGCAAGCGAAACTGCCAGTCGATCTCTTCGCCGTAGATAAAAAACGCCTCGTCTAGCTCACCCACGGCGTCGAGTGCAGCGCGCGACACCAGCACGCAGGCGCCGACCAGCCAATCGACGAACAGCGGCTGGCTGGACTGCCTGGCCAGCCCCGGATCTTGACCGCGCAGCCGGCCTCGCACGAACGAAGAAAGTAGGTGGGAAAACCAGAACGAACCATAGGATCGCTGAGGGCTCCCATCGGTATTTAGCAGCTGCACACCGACGGCACCGACCTGGGGATGACGCCGCAGAAAATCGACCAGGCCAGCGACCGCCCCAGGCTGCACTTCGGTATCGGGATTGAGCAACAGCACGGCTTCCGCGGCCCCAGTCGCTGCGGCCGGCACGCTGACGATCTGTCGCAGTGCCTGGTTGTTGGCAGCGGCAAAGCCGAGGTTCTGCGGCGAGGCGATTAAGCGGACGCCGGGAAACTCATCGCGCACAAGCTGAGGACTGCCATCGGTCGAGGCGTTGTCGACCACCCAGATGCGCAGCGGCGGAGCCGGCTCAGCCTGCAGAGACAAAAGACACCGACGCAAGAGTGCGCAGGTGTTGTAGCTGACAATGACGACGTCGATCATCCGCCGGCCAAATGCTCAGTGTGCGAGCGCCGACATATGGCCCTGACTGGAAAACCAGGCCAGCGCATCAGCGTCAATTCGCCGCAGGGCTTCAGGATCAGCGCGAAACAGAGCGAAGCTGTCGGCGAACGCTTCGTCGATATCGCTTTCGCTATAAAGCGTCGGCCCAGAGCTGCTGCCACGGGCTCGACGGAACGCACGGATGACTGGCCCCTCGCCACCCACGTGCCGTACGCGATGAGTCGTCACCTCTACGCGGTGGATCTTGTCGAGAAACTCGCCGACCTCTTCTTCGGTAGGTGCGTCGCCTTCGCGCGACTCGATCCATTTGCTGAGCTTCTTCTCATCGCTCTGATAGGCGGTCACCGCGGTCAGCAGATCGCGCTGCGCCGCGGTGTACGAGGCATCGGCCAGCGCGTGACCAATCTCGTGCAGGATGGCGCGCACCGACGCCGGCTGCGGTGCATGTGGCTGACCGATGAACATGTAGCGATCGGTCGTAGTCAGGTTGTCGTAAAGCTCGACACGCGCGGCCCCCCCACCTCGCGTGTATAGCGCAAGCACGCCCATCCCCTGGTTCTCCGGCTCGCGGCTCTTGTGCTCACGCACAAACAGGATGCGCGACACGAAGGCCTTCTCCTCGGCGCCGAGCAGCGACAGCGCGCGATCAAGGACCTCCAGATAGACCGGCGACCAGCGTACCTCGCCCAGGTCCGATGGCGCGATGCCGTGGCGCGCCCGCACCTCGTCCGCTGTCGGCGGCGTACGCTCGTCAGGTGGCAGCGGCGGTCCTTGCGTAATCACGATGCTCCCACCCGGCTCGACCTGGGCCGACACCGCGACACGCTCGCCCCGCTCACCTGGCAACAGAAGATCGATCTCAGCGCCGCGCGCCTCCTCGGCCAGGGCGGCCTTCAGAGCAGCCAGCGATGCGGTCGGCACGGCCGACAGTGCCGGTGGGTCGCTGCGGTTCTCCAACACGTGGTGGACGCCCTCAGGCGTAATCACCGCCACGCGCTTAATGCCCGCCTGGGTCAGGGCCGCGGGTAGCTCACCGAGCAGCGTCTCGCGTAGGCCAGCCGCCCGCAGCACGCGCGGATCGGGCACCAGCCGCAGGTCCGCGTAATAGCGTCGGCCGGCACAGCCCGACGCCAAGAACAAAACACAGCCGAACAAGAACGTGCGATTGAGGGCTCGCGCGATGCGGTCTGCCAGCATGACGGCGCGACGCTACCACAGCTTGTCGCGGCCCCTGATCACTTTGCTCGCGGGCTGCGCATGGGTTGTGCCTGGACAGCCAGTCAGCGAGCCGACGCGCCTACTCTCCGACGAACTGATCGCCCTTGTACGACAGCCCGTTGTACTTGCAGGCATCGACGATGGCGCGCTGATCATAGGGAGTCTTGACGCCCTGATAGGCGCGGGTCGCCAGGCGATACGAGCGCACGCTGCACGCCGCCAAGCCGATGAACTTCCATGCCGCCGGGGAACGGTCGTTGCTCTTTTCCGCCACGACGAGCGCTAGCTCGATGGCCTTGCCGCGATCGCCGCGCACATAAGCGGCCTGCGCATCCTCCATCAAGTCCTCGTCGCTGGGAGGCCCTTTTTTCTTGCGTCCGACCATGACCGCGGGCCCCTTCGGCGCAAGAGCCGGAGGAGGTGGCGGCGCACTTTTCCCAGGTCCAGGGCCAGTCGCCACGACTGGAGCCGGAGCGATCCCTGGCCGAGCCGCCGCCGCAGTGGTGGGCATCACCGACGTCCCCTCGCCGCCTGCGTCACGCAGCGGGGGCAGCGCAGCGATGGCTCCTCGGCGGGCGGCCGGTCGCTTGCCGCGCCACACCTTGCCGCGCTTCACGGGCCTTCGCGCGACCGCTTTACCAGCCTGTGCCACGGCCGGTTCCAGCAGCGGGCCATCGAGAGAAAAGCCACAGGTCACGATCGCCAGGATGCTCACGGCGCGCAGCGCGAACCCGATACCTAGACCAAGCCAGCGTGTCATAGCCAATCGGTCTCATTATCTCTGCCGGCAGCGGGGCGAGGCAAGCCCGGCGGCAAGGGCAGTCCGCGCTATTTGCCCGCCCGTCAGCGCCACCTGAGAGACGGGCTGCCCGGGTCGCCGGTCTCGTCGCCCCCATCGGGCCTGGCGCCCCAGCGGCTGGCCCGGCCACTATCGGCGCAAACGCGCACATTGTCCGGGCTGGCGCGCTAGGATGCCCCCCGTGAACGCCTTCTCGTCTCCTCCTGTCCTCCCCGATTCGCCGCTCGGCTCCAGCGCAGCACCGAAGGCCAAGACCAAGCCGCTCCTGCGCGGTGTGGTGCATCAGGTGTGCTTCTTCCTCGCCATCCCCGCGGTGTACGCCCTTGTTGCCGCCAGCAAGCCCGGCGTGCCGCAGCTAGCCGCCTTCGTCTATGGGCTGTCGCTGCTGCTCCTGCTCGGCACGAGTGCGCTTTACCACCGTCGGACGTGGGGCCCGCTTGGCCGGGCGCGGATGAAGAACCTCGATCACTCGATGATCTTCGTGCTGATCGCCGGCAGCTACACCCCAATCTGTCTATACGGGGTCGCCGGACTGCGCGGACTGATTCTGTGTACCGTGCTCTGGGTAGGTGCCGCCCTGGGTATCGCGCAGACGCTGTTCTGGCCGACGGCGCCGCGCTGGCTGCACGTTGGGATCTACGTCGTCCTAGGCTGGGCAGGAGCCGCCGGTCTCGATGCCGAATTCCTACGCCTTGGCGCACTCGGCGTCGCGCTGCACGTGTTTGGCGGTGTGCTGTACACCCTCGGGGCACTGGCCTACGCACGCAAGCGCCCAGACCCGTTTCCGACGGTCTTTGGCTATCACGAGATCTTCCATGTCCTCGTGGTCCTCGCCTGCGGCTGCCTGTTTGAAGTCGTGCGACGGAGTCTTTCCCTCGCCTAACCTGGCAGCGACGTTGTGCCGCGTCGACTGAAGCGACAGGAACGGCGGAGCTAACGCCCGCTGCGACGAAGCTGGGCGTCGGCCTGTACCGCTTGCGTGAAGGCGGCCCGACTGGCGAACGCATAGAGCTCACCGGTCACCGACTCGAAGAGATACACCGAGCCATCGTCTGCAGCGAGATCATCCGCCAGCGCGCCGTAGAGCAGGGTCGCCTGACGCTGCCACAGCGCAGGGGCGATCCGGCTGCCACCTTTGTCCGACAGGTAGCCGGCCTTGAGCGCGTGCGTGTTGATCGCCAAGTTCCCTCCGGCGTCGCTGGCGGCTGGGGCACAGACCCAGCGCTCCTGTCGGAATGCAAAATCAGGCATCGGATCGAGCGCCAGCGCCCGCTCGGCCTGGCCACAGCCATCTCGCTTGATGATGTAGCGTGCTTCGCCGCTCGGCCCGCCCATGGTGACGTAGCGAAGCTTGTAGCTCGTGTACTCGTAGCGCTTACCCTCTTCTTCGCGCTCGACCTGGCCCAGCTTTTCGATGCCGATCTCGCTGACGGGGTAGTTCCACACCGCCATCCCCGACGAGGTATCGAAAACGAAGGGCAAGCCCATGCGCGAAGTGACGAAGTCATGGATCTCGATGACCGAGTCGTAGACCGTTTCTTGGCACGCGAGAACACGGGCGGCCAAGACCGGCTCGCTGCGCGCGATCTCCCGACGAGGAGTGGCCTCCGGCGAGACCTGAAAGACGATGTTGCTGTAGCAGCCAGTCTTGGCGTTGTACCAGTGCTCGACGACCTTGCCGCCG
>DAORCZ010000340.1:0-2554 GCA_035345735.1 Pseudomonadota bacterium
GCTCGCCGACTGCGCACCTCGCGCAGACGAGCCAGCTTCTGCCGTTCTTCCGGGCCCAGGCCCTGATACAGCGCTCGTGAAGTATCGGCGGCTTCGTCTACCGATCGCCCCTTGCGCAAGAGCGCAGTGGTCGCGACGTGGGCCGCTACCTCGTCTTTTCCGACGAGATTCGGCTCTGCAAGCAGCGAGTAGGTGAGATCCTCTTCGGCCCGCAGGCTGCGCAGGAAGCGATCCAGGCGCTCTTCACCGGCACCACTGCCGGCGATGCTCTGCAGCAGCGCTTCATTGGCATCGCGAGCCGCCGCCAGAAGCTGCAGCGCGGGTGTGACTTCCCCCAGCGAGACCTTGACCGCCGCCAGACCCAGCAGCGTCTGCGCGACATCGGGATGCCCAGCGCCCAGTGCCTTTTTGCGCAGGGTCAGAGCTCGCTCGTACAGCGTCGCCGCTGAGCGAAGCTCGCCGCGCGCCTGCAGCACTACGGCTTGCCGGTGCAGCGTTGCCGCGACGAGCGGATGATCCGCCCCCAGGGCGCGCGTACGGATCTGCAGGGCGCGCTCGTAGTACCCGTTGGCGCGGCTGACATCACCACGGGCCAGCGCCAGGTCACCCAGATCCGATGCCGTCTCGGCAACCGCTGGGTGCTGTGGACCCAGCTTGCTCTCGCGGATCTTGAGCGCACGCTGCAGTTTCTCCTCGGCTGCAGGCAGGTTTTCGGCAGCCCGCAGGAGCGCGGCCAAGCGAGTCAGCGTAGCGGCCACATCGGGGTGATCCGCCCCCAAGCTCTGCTCTTGCAGAGCCAAGGCGCGCACGAGCAGCGGCTCAGCCCGCGAGTAATCACCCAGATCTTCATAGAGTGTCGCCAGTTCGAACAGGCTCTCGGCCCGCCGCGGGTCCAGAGCAGCGAGCTTTTTTTCCCGAATCGCAAGTGACTGACGCAGGCTCGCTTCGGCTTGCGGATAAGCACCGCGTCGGCGCTGCAGCACCCCTAGATCGAGCAGCGACTCCGCCACCGCTGGATCTTCAGCCCCCAGCCGCGTGCGGCGGATCGACAGCGCCGTCACGTAAAGCGGTTCGGCTTCGGCATAGTTGCCCATCGCCACGGCGAGGCTGCCCAGCGACTCTTTGGACTCCGCGACATCCAGGCTGCCTTCGCCCAGCTTCGCTGTCCGCGTCTCCAGAGCACGTTGATACAGCCCTTCGGCTTTGGTGTACGCCGCCATCCCCTGATACAGCTCGGCCAGCTGATGCTGCGTCTGCGCGACGCAGAGATGTGCCGGCCCCAGCGCCGATTCGCGGACTTGCAGCGCGCGCTGCAGGGCGGGCTCGGCGCGCGGAAAATCGCTGCGCAGCTGGTACACCGCGGCCAGACCCGATAGCGACTCCGCCACCTCGGGGTGGCCCTTGCCCAGCGCTTGTTCGCGGAGTTGCAAGCTGCGCTGCGCAGGGACCTCGGCCTTGTCTAGCTGGCCGGTCAGCAGCAGCAAGCCACTGCGCCGGAGAAGGACGCGGGCCAGACCCGATCGCCCCGCATCTCCCATCCCTTGGAAGCGAAGCTCGGCCTGATTCAGCAGCTCATCGCTCTTGTTGTAGTCGCCCTGCCGAAAGGCCACCTCGGCCTGCACTTCGGGATCATTCGGGTCAGCCGGAGCCTGCCCAGCGGCAGCATCACCCGACAGCTGACAACGCCCGGCATAGAAAAGTTGGTTGGCCTGCTGCTGTCGCTTGCGCTCGGCCATGCGCTGCTCGATGTGACGAGCCACGAGTTGCCCGGTCGTCTTGGCCAGCAGCAAGACCGCAGGCACATCGATGCGCTGCGCGACTGCTCGCAGTTCGGGAGGCGCGACCGCCAGCAGCGCCGGGAGCCCGACGCCCCTCGGGGCTCGCGAGCTGGGGGTCGGGACGCCGCTCGGTGGCTGAGGCAGCCGACTCATCGTCGAGGTGACGCTGCTCGGCACCCCTGCCGTGCCGGCGATCGAGGACAAGACCGCACAGCTCTCCTGCGTACCGCCGAGCAGCGTGACGAGGAGCGCCATCCCCCACCAGGCCGGACGTCGCAGCCTGTTTACTTGCTGTAATTCCCGCATGGGTCATCCCCCGCGCACATCACCTCGTGCAGCGATACGCGACTTCAGAAACGAAGAACGGGAGCAGAGCAGCGCGAGGAGGAACTACTGACTCAACGAGCGAACGCAGCGGAAGCCGATGTTGATCGACACTTCATCCTGCGAAAGACGACTACGCCCAGCGCCGCGGCAGGCGTCGGCGGCGAGATCGAAGTTACCGCCACGCACGACTCGCATCACCGCAGCCACTGCGGCTGCCTTGCTGACCTTGTCCGCCTTTTCGGGCTTGGCCTTGCCTTTGCCTGCCTTGCCCCCCTTGCTCTTGCTACCCTTGCTGCTCTTGGGCTCTGCTTTGCTCTCGGACTTGCCATCGCTGGCGGTCGCCTCGCTGTCCGCGCTGTCGTTCAGTGGGTCTTTGCAGGGTGCGCGGCAGGCCGGGTAGCTCTCGACGAAGCGATCGTGCACCCACTCGGACACATTGCCGCCCAAAT
>DAORCZ010000340.1:2654-8031 GCA_035345735.1 Pseudomonadota bacterium
GGGTAGCTCTCGACGAAGCGATCGTGCACCCACTCGGACACATTGCCGCCCAAATCCAGCGCGTGCTGGATCGTGCGATCCTGCAGCGAAGTACCGACGTTGGACGGACCGCGAGCCAGCCCAGCACAGCGACGATCCTCAGGGATCTCCGTGCTGCGGGCGAAGGTCATCTGATCGCAGCGTGCCGGCTCTTCCCCCCACGGGAAGGTTGAGCGCTCGAGCCCACGGGCCGCCAACTCCCACTCGGCTTCCGTCGGCAAGCGCTTCTCCTGCGCCTGACAGAACAGCTGCGCGGCGCGCCAGCTCACCAGCACCACCGGCTTCTCGCCAAAGCCATCCTTGGTGCGGAAGGTGACCGGCTTGGCCTTGCTCGGGCCGGGGACCGTGGTGATGCCACTCCAGGTCTCGCTGAGATCGAGCAGCAAGCCTTTGTCATCCTGCACAAAGCGCTTCTTCTGCAGCTTCAGCCCCTCGAGATCATTCAACCAGCTCACGAAGGCGGAGTTGGTGATCTCGGTCTGATCCATAAACAGGTCGGTGACCGTCACCGTGCGCTTGGGCTGCTCGCGTTCGTACAGCGCGCGCTTGCAGGCCGTTCCGCGCTCTTTGCAGAGCTTCATCGCGGCATCGATCTCAGCCGGCGAGCTCCCCATCTCGAAACGGCCGCCGGGAATGAACACCATGCCCTCGGGCATCGGCACCTTAGGCCGGCGAGCCTCGGGACGACGACGCGGCGTGGGCGTCTTGCTGCCACCGTCCACTTGCGCACCCATGTCGGCGTTACCGCGTCGCTTGCCGCCTTTGCCGCTGCGCTTGGCGATAAGCACGATCAAGCCCACAACCAGCAGACCGGCCAAAGCGGCCGCCGCCAGGATGGCGATGCGCTGACGCGGATCCGGAGGCTGCGGGGCGCGCGGATGATCACCGACCACAGCCGTGATCGGCCGCCCGACCTGCCCAGGATCGGGCAAAGCCAGGGTCCGCTGTGCCGACATCCCTGCCACCGGTGCATCGGGCAAGGCCAGCGTCCGCGGTGGCCCCGCCGGGGTGCCACTCGGCACCGAGGCTGCGTCCGTGGCCATGATGGTCTTGGCCTCGGAGTTGGCATGCGACACCGGGCGCGGAGCCACAAAGTTGCGCCCCGAGGGCTCGGACGTCACGACGGGCAGCGGTCCCGTCCGCATCGCGCCCAAGTGTTCGAGGGAGTCGATCACCTGACGCATGCTCGGACGCGCCTTGGGATCTTTCGCCAGGGTGCGATGTACGAATTCAGCCAACTCAGGCGGCACCGCGGGCGATAACTCGCGCAGCGGTGGGGGCTGCTTCGACATCTGCATGATCATGATCTCGCCGACGCCCGCGTTGGTGAACGGCGGCCGGCCGCACAGCATCTCGTAGAGCATGATGCCCAGTGCGTACACATCTGAGCGGTCGGTGACTTCCGTCGCACCGCGGCACTGCTCAGGCGCCATATAGGCCGGCGTGCCCAGGATGCTGCCAGCCTGCGTCTTTAAGACCTGCTCTTCTGCGATCTTCGCGATGCCAAAGTCGAGGACCTTGGCCCGCTCGCCCCCCGGAGCCTCGGGGTCTTTGACCATGATGACGTTGTCGGGCTTGAGATCACGGTGGATGATCCCGTGCTCGTGTGCCGCCGCCAGGACCGACGCGATCTGGCGCGAGATCCGCAGCGCGTCGAGTCCAATCGGGCCGCGCTCTAGCCGCTTGCCCAGCGACTCGCCCTTGAGGAACTCCATGACGATGTACGTCGTGCCATCGGGCAGGCGGCTGAACTCAAAAATCTCGACGACGCCCGGATGCTCGATGAGATTCGCGGCCTTGGCCTCGTTGAGGAAGCGCATGGCCACTTGCGCGTTCTGGGCGAACTGCGGATGCAGCACCTTGATCGCCGCCTTGCGACCGATCTCCACGTGCTGCGCTTCAAATACTGCGCCCATACCGCCCTCGCCTAGCTTGCGCAGGATGCGGTAATTCCCAATGGTTTGGCCTTCAACGAGCATTGGCAGTCAAATAATATCGTAACCTAGAACACTTATTCTAGAACTGGTTCACGTTTCAGCCCACAATTCAGAGCACCTACCCCCCTCCCTAGGCTGCGACCGCTAGCCGGATCTCCGACGGAAGCCACGGTTCCACAAACGGAGCCCGGGCGATCCGCATAAATCTTTGAGATCGCAGCATTTTTTTCTGGCCTCCCAGCGCGACCGTGCTAGATTCCCCCTCGCCCCGCCGTTCAGCCAAAGCGTTCGCCCCCCAAGCGCTCGGCTGCCCGTCGGGGCATTTTTTTTGCCCTCAGCCCATGTGGGTCGCCGGAGCAGGCCCGCGGTCGCCGTATAATCGGCAGATCAGTGTCCATGCTCACCCCTGAGCAAGAGCAGGCGATCATCGATCTAGCGCTGAGGCGGCGCCTGGTCACCCCTGAGCAGGTCGAGCTTCACGCCCCGGAGAGCCGTCCGCCTTCAGCGACGGCCGATGTCCGCCGGATCTCCGCCCCCACGCCGCCGCCCGCCACGACGAGCAAGCGCGGATTTCCGACGTATGGCCCGCGCGTCGACCGCCTGCGCAAGCTGGGCCTCTTGGACGACGCGACCATCCAAGAGCTCAACTCCGAGCTCCGCTCTTCCGAGATGACCACCGAGACGGCGGCGCTCAAGAGTGGCGAGCAGCCGCCGAGCGCTGGCTCCGCCGCGGTGCGCGTGCAGCTGCCCCTGCCCGAGCCGCTGCGTCGCTGGACACGCTACGAGCTCCTCGATGTCTTGGGTCAGGGCGGGATGGGTGTGGTCTACAAGGCCCGCGATCGGCGACTCGGGCGCATGGTCGCGCTCAAGTTCATCCGCTTGACCGATCCCAAGATGGCGCAGCGCTTTCTAAATGAAGCGCGGGCCCAAGCACGCATCACGCACGACAACATCTGTAAGGTCTATGAGGTCGATGAGGTCGCCGGCCAGCCCTACATCGCCATGGAGTTTGTCGACGGTCAGTCTGTCCTAGCGATCAGCTCGCAGCTGTCCTTGGTCAACAAGGTCAAGCTGATGCAGGACATTGCCGAGGCGCTGCACGCTGCTCACCGCATCGGCATCATCCACCGCGACATGAAGCCTCAAAACGTGCTCGTCGAGCAGAAAGCGGACGGGCGGCTACGGCCGGTGGTCATGGACTTCGGACTGGCGCGCGATGTGCGCAGCCGGCTCAACCTCACCGAGTCGGGTGTGGTGCTGGGCACACCCGAGTACATGTCGCCGGAGCAAGCGCGCGGCAACAGCGGCGATCAGCGCATCGACGCGCGCACCGACGTCTACAGCTTGGGCGCCATGCTCTATGAGCTGCTCTGCGGCCAGCCCCCGTTTGAAGGCAGTACCTCGGTGCAGGTGCTGATCTCGGTGATCAACGACGAGGTCGTGCCCATCCGCGCCAGAAATCCCGCCATCCCTGATCCGTTGGATACGATCGTTATGAACTGCCTCAGCAAAGAGCCTGAAGGCAGATATCCAACGGCGCGCGCGCTGGCTGAAGATCTCGGTCGCTTCCTGGCTGGCGAGCCGATCCATGCCCGCCGCCCTTCGCAGTCCCAGTCGCGCCCCGGCTCGCTGCGCCCGGCCATGACACCCACCCCGCCCAGCCAGCCGGCGGCAGCGATCACGCAGCGGCGACTGCACGTCGGGATGGGCGCGACACTCGCCCTCGGCCTTTTGGTCACTCTGGCGGTGCTGGTCGTGCTGGTGGTTCGCTACCGCGTGCAGCGAGCATCGGCCCAGCGCACCGCCACCGAGACCCAACGTGCGGCCCAGCTCTTCGCCAAAGACGTGCGCGAGTTCGAGCTCTTCATGCGCGCCGCCTATGCCTTGCCCCTGCACAACATCCGTCGTGAGCAGGAACACATCCGTCAGCGAATCGGACGTGTGGAGATGCAGCTGCCGACGTTGCCTGCCGAAAACATTGGACCGGCGCACTACGCGATCGGCCGCGGGCTGATGCTCTTGCGAGACTGGGAAGCCGCCCAGAAACAGCTAGAGCAGGCGCTGTCCACCGGCTTTGAGACGCCGGAGCTGCACTTTGCCCTGGGGCTGGTCTACGGTGCTCGCTTTGAGCGTGCGGCCGACGAAAGTCGTCAGAATCCAGACGAGGGCTGGGTGACGCAGCGCCTTCGCCAGCACGAGCAAGAGTTTCTTCTCCCGGCCCAGAAGCACCTCGATCTGGCCTTGAGTGGAAGCACGGCAGGGCCCGAGCTGGAGGCGCCCTCCTACGCCACCGCGCTGTCGCAGTACTATCGATCACAGTTCGACAATGCGCTGGCCAGCGTCGCGCGCGCGGCCGCCGAAGCCCCATGGTTACCTGCCATAGCGGAGCTGGAAGCGCGACTGCTGCGCGAGCGAGCGACGCAGCCCACGCGCAAAGATGCAGCACTCTATGCCGCCTACGATCTGCGACGAGCCGCCGAGGCCCTAAAGCGCGCGATCGATATGGCCCGCAGCAACCCCGCGCTGTACATCGAGCACGCGCGGGTCGGTCTGCTACTGATGCAGCGGCCCGAGCCCAGTGAGCCGAAGCAGCAGCTGCAGCAGACCTATGAGCAGATCCTCGACTCCTGCCAAAAGGCGCTGGTGGCTCAGCCTGAGCTCGCGCTCGCCTACAGCCTCATCGCCGCTGCCGAGGTGACGCTCGCAGCCCGGCTCGCGGATCGCGGCGAAGATCCGCGCCAAGCGCTGGAGCGAGGCGAGATCGCGCTCACCGAAGCCTCGCGTCTTTCGGCCAAGGATGCGCCGCTGTTCTTGATCGCCAACCAGCTCAACCTCGTGCGGCTGCGCCACTTGGCCCGCCAAGGACAGGACATCATTCCGTCGCTGCTCACCGCTCTCGACTGGGCTCAGCAGGCGACCAAGCTCTTCCCCAACTGGACCGCGCTGTTTGAGCACCAAGCTCGGCTCTACATGATGCGCGCCGACCATCAAGCCGAGCGTGGGCAGGAGCCCAAGCCGGATCTTGAGCACGCATCAGCCAGCCTGCGTCATGTGCTGGACCTGCAGATGCAGAGCTACTCGGCGCGGACGACGCTTGGCCAAGTGCACCTGCGTCTGGCCCAGCGCGCCTTTGCCCGCGGGGACAATCCGCAGGCGGCGCTCTCGCAGGCTCGGGAGCTCTTCGGCACGGTGCTGGCTGCCACCGGACATGCCGAAGATGTCGAGGCCGGCGCCGGCCTGCGCGAGACCTACCTGCTGGAAGTCGAGTATCGCTTACTCACCGGGCAGGAGGCGCTCCTCGCGCTGAACGAGGGCCTGCTGCTGGCGCGACGGCTGAGCAATGTGCACAAGCTGGATGTCGACGCACAGGACGGCCTTGCACGCACGCTGATGATCCACGC
>DAORCZ010000341.1:0-8001 GCA_035345735.1 Pseudomonadota bacterium
TGCTGATGCTCATCGCCATCCTGTACATGTACATCAAGGCGCACGAGGCGACGGGGCAGTGGTCGTTTGCGTACGACACGATGCGCAACCTGATCCTGACGCCGAACGAGCAGCTTTATCTGTTCATCGCCTTCGCCCTGGCCTTCTGCATCAAGGTGCCGCTGTTCCCGCTGCACACCTGGCTGCCCGATGCCCACGTCGAAGCGCCGACTGCTGGCTCGGTCATCCTGGCCAGCGTGCTTCTGAAGTTCGGCAGCTACGGTCTGCTGCGCTACGCCATCCCGTTCTTCCCCAGCGCCGTGGCGCAGTGCGCGCCGTACCTGCAGTGGCTGGCGGTGATTGGCGTCATCTATGGCTCGCTCGTCGCGTTCGCGCAGCCGGATATCAAGAAGCTCATCGCCTACTCGTCGGTGGCCCACATGGGCTTCGTCGTGCTGGGTCTGTTCATGCTCAATCCGCGGGCGGTCAACGGTGCCATCTATCAGATGCTGGCACACGGCATCTCGACCGGTGGCCTGTTCCTCTCGGTGGGCGTCATCTACGAGCGCCGTCATACCCGCCGTCTCGACGAGTTCGGTGGGCTGTGGCAGCGCATGCCGTACTTCGCGGTGACACTGCTCATCTTCACGATGGCCTCGGTCGGCCTCCCCGGCCTGTCGGGCTTCGTCGGTGAGTTCCTGGTCATCCTGGGGACGTTCAGTGCCACCCGCGACTCCATCGGCATTCCGGCGCTGGTTGAGCACGCGAAGCTTCTGGGGGCCCTGTGCGCCGTCGGCGTAGTGCTGGGCGCGGTGTACATGCTGTGGCTGTTCCAGCGCGCCATGCTGGGCCCGCTGCAGAACCCGCTCAACAAGAAGCTTCACGACATGACCCTGCGCGAGGGGCTGGTGATGCTGCCGATGCTTGTTATGGCCTTCTGGCTGGGCATCTATCCCTCGACTTTCCTCTCGGATATCGACCCGGCGGTGGCGCGCACACTGGCCGCGTTCAAAGAAAAGAATGCAGCCGGCCCGGCGACCGATGCGCCGCGCATGCTGGGTGCCTCCTCGGATGCCAAGCCGGCCGAAGCCAAAGCGGCGGCTGTTCACCCCAGCGCCAACGACGCGCCCACGGCGAAATAAGTAGGGAGCGACAGGCATGACCTTCGATGTATCTGATCTGCTAAACAGCGCGCCCCTCCTGCTTTTGACGGTGGCGGGGCTCGTCCTGATGCTGCTCGACGCCTTCTCGCG
This sequence comes from Pseudomonadota bacterium, assembly GCA_035345735.1. Classification (GTDB taxonomy): domain Bacteria; phylum Myxococcota_A; class Polyangia; order Palsa-1104; family JAEUJZ01; genus JAEUJZ01. Next base: position 1,233 of record DAORCZ010000341.1, read on the forward strand.
TTCGAAGCTGGTAGGCGCGCCCTACCAGAAGTCGATGCCAGCCGAGACTTCCGAGGCCTATTCCGTGGCCCTGGCCGGCTCGCGCGGGTACCTGATGCCGGTCACGGTGCTGGCCCTGTTGGGCGTTTTGGCGACGATTGCCTGGCTGCCGGGGCAGATCCAGGGCGACCATGGCGTCTACCTCTACCGCGAGATGCTGGTCCTCGATCGCTTTGGCCTACTGGTCAGTGCCATCTGCGTCATCGGCGCGCTGCTCGGTGTGCTGACCGCCCCCGCCTTCCTGCGTGCCCACGGCCTAGAGATGGGCGAGTACTACGCCCTGGTGCTGTTCTCCCTCGCGGGCATGGTCATTCTGGTGATGGCCTCCGACCTGGTAAGTATTTTCCTGGGTGTCGAAACCATGTCCCTGGGAGTGTACGTGCTGGCCGGCATGTGGCGAAAGTCGCAGCGCTCGGCCGAGGCGGCGATGAAGTACTTCCTCGTCGGCGCCTTCGTTTCTGGCCTGCTCATCTACGGCATCGCGCTGATCTACGGCTCGGTGGGGACGACGGTGCTGTCGGAGATCCGCAGCCGGGCCCCCAGCTTTGCCAACCGACCGCTGTTCTACATCGGCTGGATGCTGGTGCTGGTGACCTTCCTGTTTAAGGTCGCGGCCGTGCCCTTCCACATGTGGGCGCCGGATACCTACGACGGTGCGCCGACGCCGGTCTCGGGCTTCATGATGACGGGCGTTAAGGCCGCCGGCTTTGCCGGGATGGTTCGTCTGTTTGCCGTCACCCTCGGTGACCCGGCGAACTCGCTGCAGGCCTATACCGGCTGGGTGCATGCCGCCTACGGCATCGCCATCCTGACGATGACACTCGGTAACCTGGCGGCGCTGCACCAAGAGAGCATCAAGCGCATGCTGGCTTACTCGTCGATCGCGCACGCCGGCTACCTGCTGATCGGTCTTATCGCCATGCCCGTAGTTGGCGACGCGGCGCGTGGGCCCTTCCTGTTCTACATCGCGGCCTACACCATCACGGTGGTCGGTGCGATGGGTGTGGTGGGCTGGCTCAGCCGAGATCGTCGCGGTGGAGAGCGCCTGACGCTCGACGACTGGGCGGGCATGGGGCAGCGTCATCCGGCGGGAGCGCTGGCCATGACCATCTTCCTTCTGTCGCTGGGTGGATTCCCGCCGACGGCTGGCTTCTTCGGCAAGTTCTATCTGTTCCGCGTCGCGCTGGAGAAACCCTCGCTGCTGCCGCTGGTGCTGGTCGGTATCGCGAACAGCTTGATCAGCGTCTACTACTACCTGCGCGTCATCACCGCGATGTACTTCCGCAGCCCGGCCCCTAGCAGCGAACCGGCCAGCGATCCGCTGACCTCGAACTCGCTCGCCGTCGGGGTCCTTCTGTGCGCGCTGCTAGTGCTCGGCCTCGGCATCATGCCGGAGTGGCTGGCCAACCTCTGCGCCGCCGCCCGCTAAGCCCGCCTCTTCCTCCGTCCCCCGGCTTCCCTTGTTTCCTCTGCTTCGCGCGCTCGCTGTTACGGCGGGGCGTGGAGCTTTCCGTCGCAGCGCTCCGTTCTATTTCGCCGTCCTGATCGCCGCGGGCATTGCCTTCGGCGGCAACGGCATGGACGCCGCAGATCTAACAGGGCTCATGCGTCGCAGTGCCGCGGTGCGCATCCCGCTGTGGGGCCTGTGGCTGGTTGGGAGCGGCCCCGCGGCCCTGGCTCTGCTTACGGAGCCTCGCCTGCTGTTTCTGCGCAGCCTGCCGGTCCCGCGCTGGCGTGTCCTTTCCGCCCACGCGCTGTTGCTGTTGGTTGCGGAGCTACCCTGGGTGGTGCTGTGTGCCCGGGGTGAGGGGCCGATCTATGGCCTGGCGGTGGCGATGGCGACGATGTCGCTGCACTGTGTCTGGGTGGCGCGTCCGCTGTCGCGTCGGCGGGGATGGGGGATGCTGTTCGCGCTGCCGGTCTGCTGGGCTGTGGCCGTTTCGGCTCGCCCGCCGTATCTGCTCCTCGCGGGGCTTGCATGCCTGGTGCTCGCGCTGCCGCAGGCTTACATCGCAGCGCCCGAGCGGGACAGTCACACCCGCCTATCGTTCCTCTCGCCGCGGCTGCCACCGACGCTAGCGCTGGCGCTGGCCTATCTGGCGCTGCTGGTTCGCGGGCAGCGTGCGTTGTTGTTGCGCAGCGTGCTCCTGACCCTGCTTGCCGTCGGCATCAGCTATCTGGCGATCGTGAACAACCGGGTCATCTCGACCGAGTCCCAGGCGACGCTGGCCATCGGCACGCTGTCGGTGCCGCTCTTGCTCGCCCTCTGCAGTCTGGCTGGCGTGATGCTGCGTATCGAGACACAGCTAGCTTGGCTGCTCGCCGTCGCAGGGCAGGGTGGTCGCCGACGGGTATGGGCGGTATTGCTCGCCCTCGGCGGACTGGCGATCCCGCTGTCGTTGCCCTCGGGGCTTGTGCTCTCGCTGGCGCTAAAGCTCTCCGGGGCGGCGACGATGCGACTGATCTGCGGGCAGTTGGCTTTGGCGCTCGCTCTTTCCGCCGTGGCGCAGGGCCTGCTGCGGGCGACGCAGCGCTCGACGGCGCAGGACAGTGACCGGCTGTTGATGGCGCTCGGCGCGATCGTTCCGCTGGGCATCCTCTTGTGTTGGCTGCTGCACGAAGCCGTCGTCGTCGCCTGGCTGATTTTGGGCAGCGTGCTCTGCGAGCGGGCCGTGACCGAGCTAGAGCCGGCCGGACGGTATGCCCGCCTCCGCCTGGAGCGCGAGCAGCGGTCAGGAGACGACGTATGAAGTTGCAAGTCCGTGATCTGTGCAAGCGCCTGGGCCAAAGAGCCGTCCTCCGCGACGTCGAGCTGGAGTGCTGCGACGGCGATTTGGCGATCATTCTTGGCGAAAACGGCAGCGGCAAATCGACGCTGCTGCGCCTGGTTGGCGGGGTGATCGAGCCCGACCGCGGGCAGATCCGCATCGATGGGCACGAGGTCCGCGGGGGCGGGGTCATCGCGCGTCAGCACCTGGCCTTTGTCCCTGATGCCAGCGATCCGTTGCCCGACCTGGCCGTCGACGAATTTCTGGCCTTGGTGGCGGCTCTGAAACGCTGTCCGCTGCCGCCGGCCGCGATCTACGAGCGACTGTCGGTGGCGGCGCTTGGCGCGCAGCGCATGGGGTCGCTGTCATTCGGCCAGCGCAAGCGGGTCTGCCTGTTGGCGGCCCACATCGGCGATCCCTGGCTTTGGCTGCTCGATGAGCCCAGCAACGGCATCGATCCAGCTGGCGTTGAGCTCATCCGCACCCTGATCGCGGAGCGCAGTCGACGGGGCCAAGCGACCCTCCTTTCGACCAACGACCAGCCATTCGCGAGCGCACTCACCGGCCAGCTCTACCGACTGCACGCAGGATCGCTGACAGCGCTGCCGTCTTCGGAGTAGAGTCCGGCCCCTCGCCCAGCCGACGTGGCTCGGCGCGGCTCTCGCCCCTCTCTTTTCACGGCACAGGTGGCCATGGACTCGCTGACGAAGGCGCAAGACTCGCAGGCGGTGGACCCTCCACCAGCTGCCTCTTCCATGAGTCCGATCGCGACCTTTTCGCGCGATCATCTGCTGGTCCTGCCGCTGATCGCGGCGCTGCTTTACGGCGGCTATTTTGCGTCGGACAGCGTGGCAGCGCTGGGCGGCTTGCTGGTCAGTGAGCTCGGGCTATCGCGCGCCGACATTGGCCTGCTCTACGGGGTGTACAGCTGGCCGAACGTGGTCATGGTGCTGTTCGGCGGCATGCTCAGCGATCGCATCGGGGTGCGCCGGGCGAGCCTGCTGTACTCGGCGTTGATTGTCCTCGGCACGACGCTGGTGGCGGCATCGCCGAGCCTGTTTGCTGGCTCCGGATCGGGACGCGCCGTGTTCTACGGCATGGTGGTGGGCCGCACGCTACTTGGGCTGGGAGCCGAGTCGCTGGCGGTGTGCCAAAACGCGATGATCCTGCGCTGGTTTCGCGGCAAGCAGATCGCGCTGGCCTTCGCGCTGACCTTGACCATGGCCCGCCTTGGCTCGCTGGTGTCCTTCAGCACCGAAGCCAGCATCGCCGAGCACTTCGGCGGCGTGCGCGCTGCGCTGTGGGCAGCGGCGGGCTTCTGCCTGTTGTCGGCGCTGTGCAATGTCTTTTTCGTGTACTTCGATCAGCGGCTGCCGCTGGAACCGGTGCCGCGCCCACCATCGGTCGTCGAGGACACCCCCACTGCCTGGACAGCTCGCCTGGCGTCGCTGTTTAGCTTTGGTCGGCCGTACTACTTCTTGGTGGCGTTCTGCGTGACGTTCTACGCTGCGTTCTTCCCGTTTACGGCGCTGGCCCCAGACTTCCTGGGCGAAAAGTGGCAGATCAGCGCGACTAACGCGGGCCGGCTGTGCAGCCTGCTGACCTTGCTCACCGTCGTCTTGTCGCCGCTGTTTGGAGGTTTTCTCGATCGCGGAGACCGCAAGCGGCGCAGCGATCTGCTCTTGCTGTGCGCGGCGCTCCTGCTGATTCCTGCCTACCTGCTCTTGGGGCTGACACAGTTGCCGCCGCTCTTCGCCTTCCTGCTTCTGGGAACGGCGTTTTCCATGGCGCCGGCCGCGCTGTGGCCGCAGCTGGGGATCCTCGTGCCCGAGCATCGCAGCGCCACCGCTTACGGCTTGATGACCATGGTGCAGTCGGTCGCGCTCTCGCTGGTGCCCTGGCTCAGTGGCGCGCTGCGCGACATGACGGCGGGCTATACGGCCAGCATGCTGCTGTTTGCTGGCTTTGGGCTGGTCAGCTTGCTGGTTGCGCTCTTGCGCACCCGACCCCTGGCGCCGCGGGTCTAGGCGGGTCTAGGCGGGTCTGGCCGCGTTCGTCCAGCGCCTGTCCGACTGGCCGCCCCCGTCCAGGTGTCGCAGTCGTCGCCTAGAACGAGCGATTATTGAACAGCGCGATGCGGTTATCGCCAGCCCGCGCTACCGCGACATCGGGCAGGCCGTCGGCGTCGAAGTCAGCCACCGAGAGCGCAATCGGCTGCGATCCGCTGGGGCCGGCGGCGAGGGTCGGCAAGAGCTGAAACAGGCTGGCCTCGCGACGGCTGCGATTGCGCAGGATGTACAGGCTGGCCGATCCCGTCCCCAGCGCGACGACATCCATGCGCTCATCCAGATCCAGGTCGGCGAGGGTGAAACCGGTGGCGTCGCCAGGCAGCAAGAAACGGTCTGAGCTGAGCCGCGCAAAACCCCCCGCTCCGTCGCCGCGCAGCACTTCGATCACGCCGCCTGCCAGCAGTCGCACGAGGTCTTTTTTTCCATCGCCATCGCAGTCGGCCGCCGCGATCTGCGTCGCTCGTTCGAGCCCCATGACGCTGCCGGAGAGCGGTGAGAAGCGATGCAGGGGGTCTTGCTGCAGGACGCGAATGGGCTCGCTGCTGCTCTCGTTGACGATGAGGTCGGTCAGCCCGTCGCCGTTCATGTCTCCCGCGACCAAGCCGCTAGGCTGGCGACCGACGGCGTAGTCGCGCTGACTGGCGCGCGGTAGGCTGCCGGCGACGCTGGTAAAGACGCTGACGTCGTCGCTGAGCCGATTCGCCACGGCCACGTCCAGCAGCGAGTCGCCATTGACCGACAACAGCACCAAGGCTTCGGGGGCCAGGTTGGCGTAGGCGCGTCGGTGGCTGCTGATAGCAAAGGGGGTGCCGGGGCTGTGGTTGGCTTGCTGTAGCAGGCTTAGGGTGCCATCGCCCGAGTTGCTGACCACCAGATCCAAAAGCCCATCGCCCGAGACATCACCAGCGACGACCGCTGTCGGCCGGACACCGACCGCGATCGCGGTTTGCAGGCCGGTAGGGAAGGCATCGGCGCCGTCTCCGGTCCCATCGTTGATCAGCACGGTGAGGCTGCTGCTGGCGCGATCGACGGTGACTAGGTCGGCTCGGCCATCGCCGTCGAGATCCGCCGCCAAGAGCGAGGTCGGGGCACTGGCCAGGGTCACCGGGCCGCCCGCGGCTGGGCTGAGTACGACATCCGTGGCGTAGTACCCAAAGAGATCGCGTCGCGTCGTCGTGCGGCCGTTCGAGCGGTTGAGGACGCGCACCGCCACCCGACCGACCTTGCGCGGACCCGCCGGCAGGTCAGCCGAGAGCTCAGCGAACGACGGACAGAGCACATTCGGGGCGGTTGTGCCGTCGAGCGTCACCAGCGGGCAGTCGGTCCCCGACAGCGCAAACCCCCAACCCGACAGCGCGATTCGCGAGTCGTCGCCGCGACTGGCCACCACCTGCGGCAGCACTCGCAGGAGCAGCGGCGTCTTTTCCGGTTCGTTGCAGCGCAGATCGTTGGCCACGTCGCTGGGTGGGGGCGAGAGCATCAGGCTGACTCGCGGCTGCGACTGCACTGGGCCGATGCTCGTCGTGCCGAGAGCCGCCAGGCAACCGCTGCGATCGATCGCGCCGGCGCCGATGGTGAGGTCGCCGTTGGTGTCGGCTGGCAGGTGGATACCGAAGCTCGCCTGCTCACCGGCGCGATGTCGGCTGAGATCGAATTCGATCGGGGAAGGGAGGCGGGCGGGCTTGCCGTCGTAGCTCAGCGAGACGCGCAGGCGGGCCGGCTGGGCCGGCATGGGCCCAACGTCGACCAGTACCAAGGGGCGCGGGTCACTACAGCCCGGCAGCAGGGCCGAGAGCAGCAGCGGCAAGGCGCGGTACTTCATGGCATTGCCCCGGCGGGGCCCAGGATGCGCAGCCGATCCGCCTCGCGGCAGACGACCAAGAGATCGCCACG
>DAORCZ010000342.1:0-7994 GCA_035345735.1 Pseudomonadota bacterium
TGGTGGCGCCGGAAGCGGTGCTGCTGACCGGCGAAGTGCAGGGGCAGATCGCGGCGGAGCGACAGGAGCGCGTGCGCCTGCTGGAAGAATGGGTCGGCCGGCAGGTTGCCGGTCGAGTGCCGGTGACGACCCACGTCGTCGATGGCCTGCCGTTGGACGCGCTCTTGGGCGAGATCGGGCGGGTGCAGCCCGAGCTTGTGGTCGTCGGCAGTCATGGGCGCGGGGCGATCCTGCGGATGCTGATGGGCAGTGTGTCGACGGCCCTGTGTCGGCGCTCGCCGGTGCCGGTGGTCGTTGTGCCGCCCGCCGAGCAGGGAGCGAGCCACTGATGGCGCAACACTCTTCCTGCGACGCCGCAGTGTCATCGATCCGCTCGGGCGAGCGGGTCTTTATTCACTCGGTGGCGGCGGCCCCCCAGCGTCTGATCGCAGCCATGACGGCGCGGGCAGCTGAGCTACGCAACGTCGAGATCGTGCATCTGCACACCGAAGGCGTGGCCCCTTACGCCGCTCCCGAATACGCGCAAAGTTTTCGCGTCAACGCGCTTTTCGTCGGAGACAACGTGCGAGCCGCGGTCCGCAGTGGCCGTGCCGACTACGTGCCGGTCTTCCTGTCCGAGGTGCCGCACCTGTTTCGCGAGCGCATCCTGCCGCTCGATGTCGCGCTGCTGCAGCTCTCGCCGCCGGATCGCCACGGCTTCTGTTCGTTGGGGGTTTCGGTGGATGTCGCGCTGGCGGCGGCTCACTCGGCGCAGCGGGTCATCGCGCAGATCAACCCGCGCATGCCACGCACGCACGGCGACGGTCTGATTCATATCAGCCAGCTCAGCGAGGCGGTCTTCTGCCACGACGAGCTCCCCGAGCGCCCACCCGCTCCCCCTTCGGAGGTTGAGCTTTCGATCGGTCGGCACTGCGCCAGCCTGATCGAAGACGGCGCGACGCTGCAGATGGGCATCGGCAGCATCCCGAACGCAGTCCTGGCCTCGCTGCACAACCATCGCCGCATCGGCATCCACACCGAGATGTTCTCCGACGGGGTGATCGAGCTCGTCGAGCGCGGCGTGATCACCGGCGAAGAGAAGGTCAGTCAGCGCGGCAAGATCGTCGCCGGCTTCGTCAACGGCACGCGCCGCTTGTACGACTTTATCGACGACAACCCGCAGGTGGTGATGCGCGACATCGGATACGTCAACGACACCGCCATCATCCGCCAGAACCCGAAAGTCACGGCGATCAACAGCGCCATCGAAGTCGATCTGACTGGCCAGGTGTGCGCTGACTCGATCGGTCCGCTGCAGCACTCGGGCGTCGGGGGCCAGATGGATTTTATGCGCGGCGCGGCGCTGTCAGCGGGGGGCAAGCCGATCATCGCGCTGCCTTCCAGCACGCATCGTGGAGAGTCGCGGATCGTCGCCCAGCTAAAGCCCGGTGCCGCGGTGACGACCACCCGAGCCCACGTTCACTACGTGGTCACGGAGTACGGCGTCGCCAATCTGTATGGGAAGAACCTTGGCCAGCGGGCGCAGGCCATGATCGCAGTCGCTCATCCCAACCACCGCGAGGCTCTGATGGCCGCGGCGCACGAGCGATTTGGTGTCTAAACAGGCGGCGGGGCAGCCTGCGCTGCTCGGCCGAAAGTAGGGGAGTGCCATGTCGGTTACCGGCCGCATCCTAATTGTCGATGACGAAGCCAACGCGCGATCCGCTCTGGCGGAGCTCTTGCGCGAAGAGGGGTACTCGGTAGAGACGGCGGCGGACGGCTTCAAGGCCCTGCCGAAGCTGGCCGAGTTTTCACCCGATGTCGTCGTGACCGACCTGAAGATGCCGGGCCTTGATGGCTTGGGTCTGATGGGCAAGGCGCTAGAGCACGATCCCGAGCTGGTCGTGGTGGTGATGACCGCCTTTGGTGCCATCGATACCGCCGTGGCGGCGATGCGGGCGGGGGCGGCTGACTACCTGACCAAGCCGATCAACTTCGATGAGCTGACGCTGGTCATCGCTCGTGCGATCGAAAGGCGGCGGCTGCGGGCCGAGGCAGGACAGCTTCGCGAGCGCCTGTCGGAGCGACACAAGATCGCCAACATCATCGGCTCTAGCCCGGCGATGCAGAAGGTCTTCGACACCGTGCTGCAGGTGGCGCCGTCGCGCGCCTCGGTGTTGATCAGCGGCGAGAGCGGCACTGGCAAGGAGCTTGTGGCCGCTGCGCTGCATCAGCACAGCCCGCGGGCTTCTGGCCCGTTTGTGAAGCTGCACTGCGCCGCCTTGTCAGAGACCCTGCTCGAGAGCGAGCTGTTTGGCCACGAGCGCGGCGCGTTCACCGGAGCCATGACCCGGCGCGACGGCCGCTTCCAGCAGGCGGATCGCGGCACCCTGTTCCTCGACGAAATCGGCGAGATCTCGCCGGCGGTCCAGGTCAAGCTGCTGCGCTTCCTGCAAGAGCATGAGTTTGAGCGGGTCGGCGGCAACCAGACGATCAAAGTCGATGTCCGCGTCGTCACCGCCACGCATCGCAACTTGGTGGAGCGGGTCAAGCAGGGCCTGTTCCGCGAAGACCTGTACTACCGCCTCAACGTCGTGACGATTGACGTGCCGGCTCTGCGGCAGCGGACATCGGACATTGGCCTTTTGACGCATCACTTTCTGAGCCGCTACGCCAAAGAGAACGGCAAGCCGATCACCGGGATTACCGACGATGCCATGGAGAAGCTCCTGCGCTATCCCTGGCCTGGCAACGTGCGCGAGCTAGAGAACGCCATCGAGCGCGCGGTGGTGATCTGTCGCGGCGAGGTTATCCGCCCCGAAGACCTGGCGATCACCGTACTATCGAGTACAGGCGGGTCGAAACAGGAGGGGTATCCCGCGGTACCCGGGTCGCGCTTGGCAGAGATCGAGCGCTTTGCGATCCTCAAGACGCTGGAGCACACCGGCGGCTCGACATCCAAAGCGGCGGAGATGCTGGGAATCTCGCCGCGAAAAATTCAATACAAGCTCCGCGAGTACCAGCAGCGACCCTCGGTGAGCAAGCCCCCTGTTCCCGCGTAGCGAGTCCTGCAGGCAGCAACACAGGAGTCCATCATGCGATCTGGAACGTACAACATTGCCGTCGGTATCGACTTCAGCGACAGCTCGGCTGGCGCGATGTATCACGCGCTGGCGCTGGCCGAGCGGCTAGGGGCCACGCTGCATCTGGTGCACGTCGCGCCAGTGCAGGGGAGCCTGTCGGCGCCGACCGATCTGGGGCTGAATGTGCCTCCCGAGTTTGAAGAAGCGCAGCAGGCGCGCGAGCGGCTGGAGCGCATGCGCGTCATGCTGGGCAACAAGACCACCGTCGAGCTGCACCTGCGGATTGGTGATGCCGTCGAGGGCTTTCTGCAGCTGATCCGCGAGCTGAAGCCAGACATGGTGGTCGTGGGCAGCCATGGTCGCGGGGCGGTGATGCGGCTCCTTTTGGGCAGCATCTCGACGCAGCTTGCGCAGCGCAGCCCGGTGCCGGTGCTGGTGGTTCCGGCTCCCGGGCGCGAGCTGCCGACCCATGCCAGCGAGCCGGTCGTCGAGCCGCCGCTGCCGTCGGTGGGTGAGGGGGTTTCGGAGTCGATTGATGTCAACCAGGCCAACGATGCGGGGAGTGGATCGGTGAATGTTTCGCCGGCGGGCACCTCGGGCTACGACATCAACCCGGAGTTGCGGGTTCGGTACTAACGAAGGCGAAGGCAGCTTGGGCTGAGAATGCCCTCGACGTGAACGGGCTGCACGGCTGGGGCCCCTCCCCAAGCAGGGCTTGGGGCCCCCTTTTTCAGGGCACTCTTTCCGTCGGGGCGCCGAAAAAAAAGGTCCTGGGCGGCCCCAGCCTCCTGGCTTCTTGGGCGATGGTTGAAGACCTTCTGAGAAGGTGCTGGTTAGAGGGGGCGGGGGAGGCGGATTAGGAGGCTGGCGCCGCCGAGTGGGCTGTCTTCGACGGTGATGGTGCCGCGGTGCTGCTCGATGATCGAGTGCACGAGGGGGAGGCCGAGGCCGGAGCCGGTCTCTTTGGTCGTGAAGAATGGCTCGAAGATGCGGGGGCGGATCGACTCAGGGATGCCGGTGCCGCTGTCTTCGATGCGCAAGATCGCGCTGCCCTCGTCTTCGCTCAGTCGGATGCGTACGATCCCGCCCCGGGGGGTGGCCTCGACGGCGTTTTGGGCGACGTTGAGCAGTGCCTGTTGCAGCAGACTGGCATCGCCTTCGACCTGCGGGCGAGCTTCGATCTCGCGGAGCACCTGCAGCTCGGTTCGCGTGGCCTGGGGCAAGAGCGAGGCCAGCACGGAATCGACGACGGTCACCAGATCGACGCGCACCGGGGTGAAGTCGCGCGGGCGGGCGAACTGCATGAAGTCGGCGACGATTTGATTGAGGCGACGGATTTCCTGCTGCACAAGCTCCAGCGGCTCTAGCAGGGGGGCGGCCTGCTCGCTGCCAAGGCGGCGCAGCCGGCGCTCCAGCAGGGTCAGCTGCAGCGAGGCGGCGTTGAGCGGATTGCGAATCTCATGGGACAGTCCGGCAGCCAGCGTGCCGACGGCGGCCAGCTTCTCGGCGATGACAGAGCGGCGACTTAGCTGCTCCTTCTCTTCGGCGAGAGCGACATGGCGAAACGCCTGATGGACGGTCAGCAGCAGGCTGTCTGCTGAGCTGGGCTTGGAGAGATAGTCCCAGGCGCCCGCCTGCATGGCGGCCACCGCCGACTCCAGCGTCACGGCGTTGCTGAGTAGGATGATCTCGCAGTCGGGCTGTCGCCGCTTGAGCTCACTCGCGAGGAGCGAGCCGTCGCCATCGGGCAGCTGTACATCGATGAGAGCCACCGCGAATTCCTCGCGGCTGGCCAGCGCCTCGGCGGAGCCAGCCATCCGCAGGACGCGATAACCCGCGCTTTGCAAGAGTTCATGATGGCGGCTGCCGAGCTCCCGGTCGCCTTCTACGATGAGTACAGTCTTTGGATTGACGTTCGCCATGGCTCGTCCTGCCGTGGGATCGATGGGGTCGCCGATGAGGAGACCCCCGGGTGCGATTGACCCCTTAATCCCTATGCAACCGCAGTGCCGATGGCCTGCGGATCTGCCAGGGCTTCCAGGGAATCAGCTCGATCGGTGTCTTCGGTGTCTTGTGAGGCAAGGTTAGGCATCGTTCGTTAGCGCTCAGCCTGCCCGAGTCGAGGTTCGGTTCCAAGGGGGCTGCGTCGGACGACTCGACCCCGCAGGCCGGGCTTGGGTCGCAGGGTTAGCCCGGGCTCGGGGGCGACGTCTCGCTGCTCACCCTCGAACCGCAGCTCGCGAAGCAGGCTCGTCAGGATGACCTGGGCAAGCTGCAGCGCCAGCCCCATGCCGATGCAGGTCCGCGGTCCGGCCCCGAACGGCAGGTAGGCGAAGCGATCGACGCGCGGTCCCTGAAGAAAGCGCTCGGGACGGAACTTCTCGGGCTCGGGATAGAGATCGGGCCGACGGTGAAGCGCATACGGACAGATGATCAGAATGGCGTCCTTGGCCAGTGCGCAGTCGGCGATCGGCAGCGCTCGGTTGGTCTGCCTGCCCATGATCCAGGCCGGCGGATACAGGCGGATGGTCTCGCTGAGCACGGCTCGCAAGAGCGGGCTTGGCGGGCGGGCGGGCGACGCGTCGGTCGGACTCGATAGCTGCCGATGCAGCTCGGCATCGATCGTTGGGTGCCCCGACAGACAGTGCAGGCACCAGCTCAGCGCGATCGATGTGCACTCATGCCCAGCCAGGAGGAACGTCACGACTTCATCGCGCAGTTCCTGCGCAGCTAGCGGCTTTCCTTGCGGGTCACGGGCTTCGCGCAGGCGGCTCAGCAGATCATCGCCTGGCCCAGCCGGGTGGGTCGCTATCGCACGGTCGATGGCGGCGTGCAGCGCAGCGCGGTCAGCAGCGAAGCGGCGGTTGCGAGGCAGTGGCAGAAAGGGCAGCCAGGGGGCATCGAGGCGGGCATTGGTCTCGCGCCACAGCCGCTCGATCAGGGCTCTCGCCTCGGGCTTCACGAACAGATCGACCCCGACCAGGCCGCGGCTGATGATCTGCAGCGTCAGCTCGCGCAGCTCGCGATAGGCGTCGAAGATCTGGCCGGTCCGGGCGTAACCCAGCCAGCGCTCGCGCAGCGGCTCGACGGCTTGTGCGGCGATATCGCCCATGCGCTCCAGGTTGGCTTGGCGAAACAGTGGCTGCACCAGCTTGCGACGCCGGGACCAGGGATCGCCTTCGGCCAAGAACAGACCCTGGCCAATGAGCGGGCGCAGGACGTGGTTGCCAAACCCTTTGCGGAAGTCTTCCGCGTCGTGCAGCAGCACCTCGCGGATGGCGGTCGGTGCATTGACGAAGTAGAGCGGCAGCGGGCCGATGAAGAAGCGCAGGATGGGCTCGGGTCGTCGCGCCAGGCTGGTGTAGAACTGCAGCCGATCGCGCCACATCCAGCGCAGGCTGCCAAGAAGGGGCTCGCCGCGAATCTCTCCCACGGCGGGGGGCGTTGGGTCGGTTGCAGGCATCGGATCCCACTATGCTGCCGCAAGGTTCGTGCCGACTGCCAGCGAGCGGCTACGGGGCGGTTGCTGCTTGACCGCAGTGCGGGGGAGAGCCGAACCTGATCCGATGTCACACGGCATGTTCTTGGAGCTGCGCCCGCTTTGGGAAGCCGGCGTCGCCCTGGCCCTGGGCCTGCTCATTGGGCTGGAGCGCGAGCATGCCCGCGTCGAGGCCGCCGAGAACAATCCCTCGGCCAAGGGGGCGCGCACCTTCGCGCTGATCGCGCTCCTGGGCTATGCCGCGGTGCTGATCGGACAGTCGGTGCCGGCCCTGCCGCTGTGGACCCTGGCCGGGCTGTCGCTGCTGTTGTCGGCGCTGCACCTGGAAAAGACGCGTCGGATCCGTCCGGTCGAGGATGCGTCTGCTGCCAGTGCAAGCCCGCTGCCGCGGGGGGAAGATGTCACGACCGAGGTCGCGGCACTGGTGACCTGCCTGCTCGGCATGCTGGTGCATCAGCAGCTGGGCGTGGCGGTCATGCTGGGGCTGTTCTGCATCGTCGTGCTGATCAGCAAGCCATGGATGCGACAGCTGGCGAGGAGCGTGCGTCGATCCGAGCTCGTCGGCACGTTGCAGCTCTTGCTGGCGCTCTTGATCGTGCTGCCGGTCGTCCCCGATCGCGCCCTGACCTTGTTCCCGCCGGTCGAAGGCGTGCTCAATCCGCGCAGCGTGGTGTTGTTCGTGCTGCTGATCGCTGGCGTTGGCTACGTCGGCTACGTCCTCACGCGCATCTTGGGGGCGCGCCGCGGCCTCAGCCTGGCTGGGTTGATCGGTGGCATGACCTCCTCGACGGCGGTGACCCTGGCGATGGGCGAGCGCACGCGTCGCAACCCCAGCCTGCTCTTGCCGGCGCTGCAGGGCGCGATCTTGTCGTATGGCGTGATGATGCTGCGCGTCCTATTGGTCACCTTGGTTGTCTATCCGCCGCTCGGGATGCGCCTGCTCCTGCCGTCTTCGTTGATGGTGCTTGGCTATCTGATCGCCTTTGGCCTGGTTCTTTGGCGGGCTCGAAAGAGCGAGGCCACCGTCGAGGATGAGAGCCACGGCCCGGTCTCGCTAAGCAATCCCTTTGAGATCCTGCCGGCGCTGAAGTGGGGCCTGCTGTACATCGGCGTGGTGCTGACGGCCAAGGTCGCGCGGACCTATCTCGGCGTCCGTGGCCTGTACCTGGCGGCGGCGGCGGCGGGCTTGGCAGATGTCGATTCGATCGTCGTGGCCTCGTCCAAGCTGACGCAGCAAGGGGGCGAGCCGCTGCGCGTGGGCGTGACGGCGATCTGGATCGCGGTGGCCTCGAACACGGTGGTCAAGACCGGCATGGCGCTGTGGAGCGGGGGTCGCAGCTACGGCTTGCGCATCCTGCTGGGGCATCTGCCGGCGCTGATCTTGGGCGGGCTTGCGCTCTTGTTTTTTGTGTAGGCCGCTTGGGATCATAGGA
>DAORCZ010000343.1:0-7984 GCA_035345735.1 Pseudomonadota bacterium
CTGCAGGTTGGTCAGCGGCCCCGCGGGCTGCGTCAGGATGTTCTTGAGGGCAATGGCGTTGAGGTTCGGCAGCGTTCGACCCTGAAAGCGGATGTACTCGGAGGCGGTGGTGCCCACCAGCGACACCGGCGCGGCCTGCAGGGTGCCCAGGCAGCTGGCAAGCTGATTGCCGATCAAAGAAGGCAACATCTCCGATGAATAGGTTGCGCCCATCAGGCTGAGCACCTTGGGCATGTCGGGATGGATCGTCGTCTGCGTCGAGCCGTGAAAGAAACAGGTGCGGTCGAGCGTGGCCTGGGGTAGCTGCTTCCACAGCGCGTTGCCGTTTACGCTCTTGCCGGCGAGCATCATGGTCGCCTTTTGGTACTCCGCGGTTGCGGGGTGCACGACGGTGGCGTCGTAGGTTCCCGGCACATTGGCGTTAATCGGCGACGCGTTCTGATCGATGCTGAGGATCAGAAACTGCGCGGCACCAGCCGCAGCTTGGCAGGCCGGCGGGGGCGTGTCGGCAAAGGCCCGATCGGGATCGAGAATGTATTTCAAGGGCAAGCCGGTGGCGACTGCGCGCAGTCCCGCGGCACCGGCGCCGAACAGGCTCGTCAGAAGAAAGTTTCGACGATTGGTGTTCATGGGTTCTCCTTGTTGGCGACGGACCTAAATCCCCGATGCATCGAAAAGCGGCGTGCTGCAGGCCAGCGTGAAGACCGACTGCAGCGCGGACTTCGCAGTCGTTCCCGACACCGTCATCGCTTCTGCATAGTGGTCATTGAGGATCTTGGTGAGATCCGCCTTGCGCTCGTCGTTTGCCGTCAGGCCCATGAACGTGGCGACGAATGCGTCGATGTTGGTCGCGACCGGATCGGTGCTCTTGTAGCAGCCCTTGCTGCTGATGCAGGTCTTGGTCGGATCGATCATCAAAAGCGCGTACTGCGAGCACAGGTTCTCGACCGCCGAATAGAAGAACAGATCTGGATCGTGGGGCAGCAGCGGACTCGTCGAGCCGCGGCTATACCCACTGCCCGGGATGCCGAAGGACAGGTCTTGATAGATGGTCTGCTTGGTCGAGTTGATGTTGCAGGCATCGGTGACGCCCAGCCGAGTGGACAGCGCCATGCACAGGTGCTCGCGGCGGGCGACGCTGATCACCGTGCCGTTGTCGGTGGCGGTCTTGGTGCGCGCGGCCCCGGTGATGAGCGGCGAGGAGAACAGGGTGCGCACCAGCGTCTTGAAGTTGAAGTTGCTGGCCTTAAACGCGTCGCTTACGCGCTGGAACTCGGGATCCTCCAGCACGCAGTCGCTGGAGTTGGCGTACTGGCACAGCTTCTGTGTCCAGGCGTTGGCAAAGCTGGGGCTTGCAGCCAAGACGCCGGCGAATTCTGCGATGCCGCCGCCCTTGCCGGCGATCATCTGGCCATCGAAGTTGTACGTCGCGGTGGCTTGGTCGGCAGGCAGCATCGCCAGGCTCAGCGTCTGAACATGGCTGGCGACCGAGTAGCTCTGGCGGAAATAGTTCCGCAGCGGATCGAGGATGGTGTGGCAGCCATAGCAAGCGGTGCCCGGCTTGGCATGCAGCGACTGATCGCCGCCGGTCTCGCCGATCGGGGCCGCGGCGCCGTTGGGGTTGGTCAGCGCTTGGCCGAGCGCAACGATCAGGGTCTGGTTCATGGTCACGCGATGCAGGTTGCTGCCGTTGGTGGCCCAATTGGCGTTGAAGGCCAGCGTGCTCATGAAGCCGTACCGCGGTGTGTTCAGCACCAGCTCCGTCGTTGCGGCGTTCCGCATCTTGACCACTTCCCACGGCATGATGGTCTGCTCGCTGCCGGCCGGTTTGCGGATCTTGACCAGACGCCAGTTGTCGTAGTCCGCGTCGGTAAAGACGCTCTCGGTGTAGCCGCAGGGAGCGCGACCGCCCCACAGCCGCTGGACCGCCGTCTGCAGCGTCAGCGAGGTCGTGTTGTTGTTCGTCGGGCTGGTGTTAAACGTGCGTGGGTACGTGGTGCAGCCTGCGTTCGGGCTGGTGGTGTTGGGCATCGGATCGTAGAAGTTCATGAAGTTGGCATTCGTCGGATCCATCGACTGGTCGTACGGGATGTTCGTCGTCGTCTGCCGGACGTACTTGAAGCCGGGGAAGCGGGTGAGGAAGTTCCCCGGCGCGTACGTGTCTTTGTCGTCAAAGACGTACAGATCATTCGCGGCGAGCGCGGCCATGAGCGGCGGGTTCAGATAGAACGTGTCGGTGGTGATGGTGTTGGTGAAAGGCTGTCCCGACGAGACGATCTGCACCGCCGTGCGCGCAAAGCTGGTCGTCGCACTCTGCACGAAGCGCACGCGGTCGTTGGGGTTCCACGCCTGGACCTTGAGGCGAAGCTGATCGTCGAACTGCAGCAGGCTGACCTGGGTTTGCTGAAACGCCTGCTGAAAGAAGCTCTGTAGCTTCTCGTTGAACTGCGGCAGAGCCATCCAGGTATCGATGAGCCCCGCGAGAACTTGCGGATCGGCGCTGACCGCAGCCACTTCGGCGTCGGTCGCCGGCAGGCCAGTAAGCAGGTTCTTCACCTTGGCGGTGTAGGACGTGGCCGCCGTCGGCTCAAAGGGCGGCTCGGGCTGCATCTCCATGTTGTTGCCGCTGCAGGACAGCGCAGCCACAGCCAGTGCCGCGCTGAGAGGAAAGCGTGTCTTCCGTCTTTTCTTCATAAGGACCTCCGTGGGGGGGGGAGACGACGTGCAGATACCCACTGCCGGCCACGCCAAGCGCCAGGCCTGCACGTCGAAGGCAGTGACTGGAAAAGCGGTTTGCTCGATTCGGACGAGTGACGGTTGCCTGAGCGGCAAGCGCTCTGCCCCGGGACGCGAGGGCTGTAGCAGGCCGCGGCAGCCGTCGATATTTTCGCGGGCGTCTGTGCCCGGATGTCTGTTTTTGTCGCGTACGACGAGATCGCGCCGTACTTCGTTCCCAGCGCACCTGGCTCATTTTTGGGCGAGCCGCGGCGTCGCGACTGCAGGAACCCGACGCCCCACACCGCGATGGCTAAAGCGGCTGGCGCGGCGAATCCGTCCGCGCGGATGGTTACTGGCCAGGGCGCCGATGACGCCAGGATGTAGCGGACCGGAACGCGCGCTCCCGCGGTGCACCGATGGCCGGCGTCGTACCCGGAAATTAAGTCGTCAGCGACGGAGAACGCGGACTAGCGGTGGGGGACGGATCAAGGAAATTTCCTGCTCCGTCGAGCTTCCTTAATCGCCGACCTATAGGATCCCCACCAAACCATGTAGGCAGCTGCACAGCAGTCCGGTCTGGGAGCCCCTGCTGCTGTGCCTGTGGGGACTCCTCCCTGGTGGCTCAGGTCGTAGCCCGGGCTCGCCACTCCGACACTCGCAGAGGCTGTGTGAGCCATGCACCGAGGCGCAGCAAACACCGCGATAGGATGGCGAAATTGGCCATCAACGCCATGCGCGAACGTCATGAGTGCATATCGCCTCGCTGTTTTGTCGATATCCCGGTTGGGCAACGGGAGCACGCCAGCGCTGCCGCCCGCTAGCGCCCCGACGACCGCTTTGCAGCATGACGCGGAGCAATCGGTCCCTGAAGGGGTCATCCCCTCGTCGCCCCGCGTCGGCGACGAGCGCGCGCTGCTCGTCTTCGCACTGCTGCGCCTGCAGCTGTCTTAGCTGCAGCGCCTGCACGGCTGCGGAGTTCGTCAGCGGGCGGGCAGTGGTCGGGGGCGCAAGCGCTGTCACTGGCTTGCTGGCTTGTGCGGCGTGCTCGGTTTTGAGCACCGCTGTTCTTTCTCTGCGCTCACGATGCGCTTCGCTTGCTCGGTGGCTTCCTTCGCTTGCCGGCGCTCGTCTGCGCGCTTCGCTTTGGCCTCAGCGCTGTCCCTAGCCCGGCGCTGCTCGTTGGCGCGCTCTTTGGCAAGCTGCTTGTCGCGAGCAGCGGCAAGCTGTTCCTTCAGCCGCGCGATCTCGCCCTCCTGCTTAGCTGCGATCTTGCGCACAGCCTCCGCCTCGGACTGTGCAGTGGTCAGCTCGTGGCGGAGCCATTCCCGCTTGGCCTGGTCTTCGTGGTGCTTCGCCCGAGTCGCCTCCAGCTCTGCACGCTGCGCCCGCGCGACCACAAGCTGCCGCAAGGCCGCAGCGCGCAGCTTGCGCAGTACGCTAGCGCAGCGCGCCGCGCTTCTTTCGTTCTTCCAGTGTCGCCAGCATGAGCGGCAGTGCTTGGAAGTCCTTGTCGCGTCCGGCCTCGGTCTTGACCTGGATCAGCATTGGTAAGTCGAGCGTGCGGACGTGCAGGTCGCCTTCGACGATGTCGCGAGTGTGCGGCGCAAGCTCCTCGTAGCCACGCTGGCCCGAGATCTCGCACAGCACGTCGAGCTTGCCGAGCGTCGTGCGCAGCAGCAGGTGCCCCTGCCCCGCGAGATCGGACGCCCGCGGACGCAGCTTGCGGTGCATCAGGTCGTTGCGAAAGTGCGCGTCCAGGGTGTCGAGCACCGCCATCAGCCGCGCGATGTTCTCGGGCGAACGGCGATGCACCACGTCGATGTCATCGGTGCGGTACACGACATCGTTGAGGATCGCGGCAACACCGCCGACGATGATGAACTCGACCTGTGCTGTGGCGAGCTTGGCCAGAAGCTCGGTCCAGCTCTCTCCTAGGCGACTCATGCGCGGCTCACGCAACGTCGCGCAGCGCGTCGCGCAGCGCGTCTTCGTCGCCTGACAGGCTCTCGGCCAGCCGCAGGTTGTCGAGCGGCGTACGCGCCATGGCATCCCAGATCAGCGTGCGGTCGACATCCGCCACCGCTGCGAGCACGTCCGGCCGATGCTCCATCAGCCACTCCAGCGCCAAGGACACCTCGGGAATCGCGGCAGGATCGACGTGACGAAAGATGGCATCCGCACCCGCGCAGTCCGCATCCGGCACCACGATCGGCGGCCGCTTGGGAGCAGGCAGCGACGCGACGAATGAGGACAGGCGGATGACACGATCCGGGCCGAGCATTCTTTGAACCTGCCATGGCGGCGGGCCGATGGGCAAGGGGCAGGCGGCTCTCTCCCAAGTACAGAGCCGCCTACCCTCTAGGCAGAACCCCCGCTCACCTGACGGCGGACCTGATAGTGTCCGCATATGGCCGCCAAGAAGTCCGCCAAGACTCCGGCACCGTCGAGCGACGTAACCATCACCATCCTGCATGTCTCAGATATGCAGTTTGGTCGCAATCACCGCTTCGGACGGCTGGGCCTGGGTGGCACCGATGAGAAGTTCGACATGCTGCTCGTCCACGAGCGAGCAGACATCGCGCCGCGACCGCGACAGCCGATCCAGTTTCGCGACGATCAGCGTGTTCGCGCGACCCCGCCGCAGCATCTGTAGCCCCGCCTGCAACCCCGGACGCTCTAACGTACTACCCCATATCCCATCGTCCGCTTTTATGTCGATGAGCTTGATCGCATGAAGCTTGCAATACGCTGTGAGCCTATCGCGCTGCGCGTCCAGGCTCGCACCATCGGTGGCCTGCTCCTGGGGGCTCACACGGATGTAGCCGATGGCGGTTTTGGTGCGGGATGTATGGGCATGTGTTTTCATGCCGGGGTTAATAAGGTTGTTTCACGGAGTTCGACGGCGACAACCAGTTAGACCTGTTTGTCGGATACCGCGGGACCAGTGATGTCATCGTGGTGCCGAATAACTTCGCGCAGGTGGCGGCGAGCAGCGATTCGCTGGGGGGCGCGCAGCCGCGTGGGATTGTGGCGGTCGACCTCAATGGCGATGGCTGTCTAGATGTCGCGACGGCCAATCAGGGGCAGAGCAGCGTGACGCTCTTGTTCTGCGCGCCGGCCACCAAGACCTTTGCCGCATCGCAGTCGGTGACGCTGCCCGAGCCGCCGCTTTCGGTGGTGGCGGGGCTGTTCAATCGCGATGCGATGATCGATTTGGCGGTGTCGCTGCCGTCGGGCAACCTGGCGGTGTTGACCAACCAGGGCAGCGGCAACTTCACCGTCCAGCCCTCGACGCGGGTCGGCAGTCGTCCGGTGGCGATCGCGGCCGGCGATGTCGATGGCGATGGCTTTGCGGATCTGATCACTGCCAATCAGGGGGATGGGGCCAGCGAAGGTGGCAGCTTGACCATCCTTCTGTCGAGCGATCCGCAGTACTTTCAGACAGACATTCGCCACCCCCTACAAGGTGTGCCGCAGGGTCTGCGCATCGCCGATCTCGATGACGATGGCCACCGCGATCTGATCGTGCCGCAGCAGGAAGACACGGGCGCCAGCCTGCTCCTCCTGTTCAACACGACGCGCTAGTGTTGGTCGCCGCAGCGGGGTGAGTGCGGGCTGAGCGATCGGGCCGGGCTGTCATCCCTCGTCGCGCAGCGCCGTCAGATCAAGGTCCCAGGCACTGGCCTGTGCCAGAAGGTGCGCATTTTCCGGCACCTGATGCAGCAGCGTGCGGCGCAGCGCTGGATCGGGAATGTCGAGCAGTCGGCGCAGCAGAATCGGCAGCGCCCTTCCGACGGTCTCGCGCGCGGCCTGCGACTGTCCCAGGCCCTGTCGGGCATCGGCGAGTGCGGCGTATAGCTCCAGGATGCGCAGCGGCTCGATGCCCATGGCGAGGATGCGCCCCTCGGCATCGAGACAGACCCGCAGCGCCTCGTCGTACTTGCCTTGCTGGCACAGGATGCTGGACAGGAGGGCACTGGCGCTGAGCGAATAGCCGTGAAACGCCGCCGCCACCGCACAGGCGGTGCGGGCTTCCGCTTCGGCCATCGCTAGCTCGCCGCGACCCTTGGCCAGTAACGCCAGCGCTGCGTGGGCCCAGCCACGTGAGCTGGGAAACTTCGCTGTCCGCGCCTGCTGCGCGAGTTCACCCGCCAGCTCCTGGTCGGTGGGAAGCGGGCTCTCGGCAAGGTGTCGCGCCAGATACGATCGCGCATGATCCAGCGGCAGCGAGTCACTGGTCTCTTGCGCGAGCGCAACAGCCGCGCGCAGGGCCGAGGTGGCGGGCTCGCGCTGACCGAGCTTGGCCAGCGCCTCGCCGTGAAAAGACAGGAGCAGCGCCTGAATCGGCCGATTGCCGGCCTTGCGCGCCGCCGCGATCGCGCGCTCGGAATACGTGGTCGCGGTGTACGGCAACCCGGCATCGTTGTGGTAGTAGGCCCCTTCCATCATGAAGAAGTGAGCCCACACGTTGTGATCCTGCTCGGGGAGTCCCGGCTGCAAGAGGTGCGCGCGCTGTCGCACCAGGTTTCCCAGGTCACGCTGACCGATCGTCACAAACGTCGAAGCCAGCATGGCGAGCGCGTAGCAGTAGGCGGCCACCGCCTCGGGCTCGGGCTGGAGTGGCAGCAGCTGAAACAGGAGCTCAGGCAGTCGGCTCGGCTCCAGAAACATGGTGCTCATCGATAGCGGATAGAGCACCTGGCAGTAGGGCTTGCTGCCCGGACGCAGCAGGGACATGGCCTCGCGTCCGTCGAGGACGATCTGATCGTGGCCCTCGCGGAAGGCGTTGACCAGGCAGCGCAGGCTCAAGAGCGCACCGCGGGTCGCGCCGGTCGCACCGCAGGACAGACCGTGCTCGATGCAGAGCAGCGTCGCCTCGATGGCCCCGGCGTCATATGCCTGCTCGGCGGCGCAGAGGTAATAGCGGACGGCGGAGGCCGGCTCGTGACCCAGCTCGTAGTGATTGGCGAGCAGCAGAGCCTCGCGTTCACCGGCTCCCTCCAGAAAGCGTGCCGCGGCCGCGTGCCAGGCTCGCCGCTCCTCTTCGCTGACCAGGGCGTAGACAGCCTCGCGGACGAGGGTGTGGCGGAAGTGGTACTGCATGCTCGGGCCAGCCCCGGCGTCAGCGACTGGCTCGGTGCCCGGGCCGGTGCCCGGCTCGCTGCTTGGCTCAATAATCTCTTCGCGCACCAGCTCGTCTAGGCTCTTGGCTACGGGCTCGTCGGCGTGCGTCGCCGCAAGCAGGTACTCGATGCCGTCTTGTCGC
>DAORCZ010000344.1:0-7961 GCA_035345735.1 Pseudomonadota bacterium
CACCGGCGGGCGGTTGGCCATGCGCGCGAACAGCCGTGCATTGGGCCCCCCCGACCGACCACCGCAGGCGCCGCACGAGTACGCGGCGAAGTGAGGATTGTTTACGCTGGACGAGTCATGACCCAGGATGACAACTAGCGCAGCGAAGTTGCGCGTCAAGCCGATGTTTTCTAGCAGCGTGGCGACGCGATGAGCCTTCTCTTCAACAGAAAATCCGCTGAAGATTTCGGCGGTCGCAGATGCCCGGGCGTCTTCCGTGCGCTGTTGCGTGAGCTGAGTCCGTACTTCGGGAAGAAAGCGTCGCGTTACCCAGCGCCGCAGCCGCGCTGCCGACTTGGGTAGAAACACATTGAGCAGCAAGGGCAGCGTAGCCAGCACCCCCGCCAGGGCGGTGACAATGGGACCCAGGAGCAGCGAGCGCGATGCTCGATCAAATACTTCATGGCCCCGCTGCCAGCGTCTTCTTCGGCGCAGCCGCCGATGGAAGCGGTGGCTGTCTGGACCGATCGGCTCCTCTACGATTTGATGCTGAGGCTGCACGACCACCGGACAAAGGGGAAATGTAGCGGGGTCGTCAAGGCCCTGAAACGCGATGGCTAGGTTAAAGAAGCCGGCCGCCCCAAAGGTCTCGACCTCGGGATGCTGCTCTTCCAGGTGGCGGCGCAGCGACTCCATGCGATCGTCGATGCAGCAGACCAGCTGATACCGCCTTGACGTCGATGGCTGTGGGCATGCGCGATTTGCGACCAGCGCCGTTAGCAATTCGTCCCGATAATGCCGCTCAAATGCGTCGTGCCAGACCCTTAGACGCGTCGACTCGTCCTGGCCTTGCGCCAGATCCACCAGCGCCCGCACGCCGACCGCTCCACTGCCCAGCAGGGACTCGGCTGACAGTCCCGCGAGCTGAGCCAGATTGAACAGTCGCCAGGTGCGTTGTAGCGCGATGTTGGCTCGGTTCGATGGTGGATCCGGCAAGGATCGCAAGAAGGGCAGCAGCCCGTACAGCGGTCCACCATAGCCGGCATCAGCCGCCACATCCAGGTACGCAAGAACATCCAGAGACAGACGCACCGCGAGAAAATCAAGTAGGGCCACCGTCGGGGGATCGGCGAGCAGGCCAATCGTCTGCGTTGAACCTTGCAGACGATGGAACATCCCCGCCCAACCCGGAAGCTGCAACAGGACATGCTCTACGAAGGCGAAAAGTTCCCGGTCCGGAATGTCTAGCTCGTCGAGCAAAGCCAGGACTGTGGCCTCCGCATCAAAGCTAGAGCGGCTGCGTAGCCGCTGACCCAAGCGTCGTTCCCACGAGGGCCGCACCGCATATCCGGCGATCTCAAAATGTGACCACGCATGGAAAAATCCACGGCTGCGAAGCGGCATCGCCAAGTGGGCCTGCCCCCGGTCCAAAAAGGCTGCGCACAGCGGGATTAGCTCTGCATGGACTAGGTCATTTGGATCGCGATGGGTTGCCGCCAGCAAAAGGTCGCGCGGAAATCGCGGGCCCATTGGCTCTGGCTCGCCTGGCTCTGGCTCGCATTTCAACAGGGCTTCGCAGGCAACCCAGAGAGCGTCCAGAACCTGCGCTTCCTGACGCTGACCACCCTGGACGCTTTGGACTAGGCGCTGGCACACGGCAGGCGGAAGCTCAGCACGCAGGCGATGTCGCGCATCGCGCTCGGCAAGCTGCCAGCGGATGCTCGCGGCGGAGCTCTCGCGTAGACCAAAGAGCTGCACCAGCCGCCGCAGCTCGTCTCTGGAAGGGAACGCGGCGGGCCACGGGATATCATCCGGCGCTCGCGCGTCCAGGGCCTGCCAGTGCTTGGCCAGCGTGGCGTGCAGATCTGCAGCGCTGATCCGACCGCTGCGGTAGTGCGCTCGATAGGCGGCTTCGCTCAAGTAACAGCAAGCCCCAAGCTTCCGGCTGGCTGCTGCAAGTCCCATGTGGAACGGCAGGTGTTGGAATGAGTGGAGCGTGTTGTGGTGGATGAACACTTCGAGCGGAGCCTGGGCAGGAAGCAGGTGTGCGACGTGTTCGACTGCCTCGTGCAAGAGGTCTTTTCTGTCGAGAATTCGCTCGGCCTGGAGCGAGCGAACATCATGAGCCGGCCCGTCCGTTGTGGAGCGCGGCATATCGAGGTCGGCGTGCGTTTCGGGATCGCGAGACGATGTGGTCATGCAAGACCCCCACGGCGCTTGAGTCAACAATCGCCGAGTTCGGTTTGCCTAGACAAATGCAGGATGCGTGCCGGATCCCAACTGCCAACCCAAGACTCTGTCGTCCTTCGCCGGCGTGTACCCCGGACGTTCGCGAAGAAGCTGGCTCACTCGCGGCGACTGGCCAAGGCGCGCTGCAGCGTACGCAGGCTGATGCCCAGTCGTTCGGCGGCACGGGTGCGGTTGCCGGCCTCGAACTGTAGCGCGGCCGTGATGACCTGTTGCGTGATGGTTGCAAGCGGCTCGTCGAGTGAGACGCGCAGGTCGCGGGCCATACTCGCATCGTGGGTGGACATCGCGCGCGTGATGGGTTCGGGCAGATCCCGCATGCGCACTCGCTGATCGGCGCGAATCAGGCACAGAAGCTCGATCGCATTGCGTAGCTCGCGAACATTGCCGGGCCACGAGTAGCGCAGCAGCGTCGAGACTACGGCGCGCGGAAAGTGAGGTGGCTCCGTACCGTGTCGGGCCGATAGCTCCGCCGTAAACTCGTGCAGCATCGGCAACAGATCCGGCCCACGCTCGCGCAGTGGCGGCACGCGCAGCGTGATGCCCTGGATGCGATAGAACAGATCACCGCGAAAGCTGCCGGCGCGCACATCCTCTTCGAGCGGTCGCAGCGTCGCGCAGATCAAGCGCACGTCTGCTTCGATCTTGGTGGTGCCACCGACGCGCATGAAACGGCGATTTTCCAAGAAGCGCAGCAGCTTGGCCTGCATCGCAAAGGGCATCTCGCCCAGCTCATCCAAAAACAGGGTGCCACCGCCGGCTGCTTCGATCTTGCCGCGCGCCCGCTCGTTGGCTCCGGTGAAAGCCCCGCGTTCGTGACCAAACAGCTCGCTCTCGAACAGGCTCTCAGGAATGGCCGCGCAGTTGATGGGAACAAAGGGTCCTGTTCGTCTCTCCGACAGATCGTGTGCCAGACGCGCCAACACTTCTTTGCCGGTGCCGCTCTCGCCGATCAGCAGCAGCACAACGTCTTTGGGGGCGACCAAGCGCAGCCGCTCGTTGAGCTGCTTCATGGCGCGAGATCGCATCACAGGAGAGAAAACTACGTCAATTTGTCGTTTCTTGCTGCTGGCTGGCATAAGTCGGTAAACATTCTGTCCTAAGTTCACTATCTGCGATACCAAACAGGGGAGGCGTAGGTGAGGCGCGCAGCGGGGCGACCCACGTCAGCGTGGGTGCCTCCTTCCGTTCCGCAGATTGGCACGCGGTCTGCTCAATGTGCTGGCAGTACACCCGATGCTCTCTCGCAGCATCACGGCCTGTCGCCAGGAGCCAACCCGATGAGTGAGTCCGCGCCGATCCTCCCTCCCGACCTACGCGCGTGGGTCGACGAGATCGCAGCCCACACCAAGCCCAGTGGCATCCACTTTTGCAATGGCAGCGATAGCGAGTACCAGGCCCTGCTGGCCGAGATGCAGAGCAAGGGCAGCCTGATTCCGCTAAACAGCACCGCTCATCCTGATTCCTATCTGCATCGCTCACACCCCAGCGACGTCGCACGTACCGAGCACCTGACCTTTATCGCAACCCCGTCGAAGGAGGATGCCGGACCGAACAATAACTGGCTCAGCCCAGCAGAGGTCGAAGCACGCATCTGGCCGCTGTTCGCCGGAGCGATGAAGGGTCGAGTCTTGTACGTCGTGCCCTATCTGATGGGGCCGGCTGGATCTTCCTACAGTCGCGTTGGGGTACAGCTAACCGATAGCCCCTATGTCGTGGCGAGCCTGCGCATCATGACCCGCATGGGGGACATCGCGCTGCGACACCTGGATCCGCACAAAGGCTTCGTGCGAGGCATCCACAGCCTGGGGGATCTATCGCCTGACCGTCGCTACATCGTGCATGTTCCGCAGACTCGCACGATCCTTAGCATCGGCTCGGGATATGGGGGCAACGCGCTGCTCAGCAAGAAGTGCCACGCACTGCGCATCGCCAGCGTCGAGGGGCGCCGCGACGGCTGGCTCGCTGAGCACATGCTGATCTTGGGTATCACCAATCCGCTTGGTGAAAAGCGATACATTGCCGCGGCTTTTCCCAGCGCCTGCGGCAAGACGAATCTAGCCATGCTGGTTCCGTCACTACCTGGCTGGAAGATCGAGACCGTCGGCGACGACATCTGCTGGATGCACGTGGGCAGCGACGGTCGTCTGTGGGCGATCAATCCCGAAGCGGGCATGTTTGGCGTCGCACCAGGCACCAGTCAAAAGAGCAACCCGAATGCACTCCGCGCGCTGAGCCACAAGGTCCTGTTCACCAATGTCGCCTTGCGAAAGGACGGTCGCGTCTATTGGGAAGGGCTCGAGGCTCTGCCTGAAGACGAGTCGCTGATCGACTGGCGCGGCCAGCCCTGGCAGCCTGGCTGCGGAACCCCCGCAGCACATCCGAATTCGCGCTTTACTGTCTCGCTGCCTCAGTGCCCCAGCGTCGGCACCAGCTACGACGATCCACAGGGCGTACCGATTTCCGCGATCCTTTTCGGCGGGCGGCGAGCTAGCACCATGCCGCTGGTCTTTCAGGCCTATAGCTTTCGTCATGGCGTCTATGTCGGCGCGACGATGGCATCTGAAACGACTGCTGCTGCCACGGGCGCAGTCGGTGTCTTGCGACGCGATCCCATGGCCATGCTGCCGTTCTGTGGCTACAATATGGGCGACTACTTTGCCCACTGGCTGCGCATCGGTCGCAAGCTGGCGCATCCCCCGCGCATCTTCCATGTGAACTGGTTCCGCACGGATCGCAGTGGTCGCTATCTGTGGCCCGGCTTCGGCGACAACATCCGCGTGTTGGAGTGGATCTTCGGACGGATCGATGGTCAAGCGCACGCGGTCCAGACTGCAATTGGGCATATGCCAGCCGCGCACGACCTGAACCTGTCGGGACTGAACATGTCGCAGGCTGATCTGGCAGCACTGCTTGCGCTGGATCACAGCGCACTTTTGCGAGATGCGGGTCAGTCACTGGAATTCCTGTCGCAGTTTGGCAGCCACCTGCCACGCGGCCTGGTTCACGAACACTGCCTGCTTGTGCAGAGGCTCAGCGACCGCAGAAATCTACAGCTCGCCGCCCGGCCAAGCGCCGAGTCCTTGCACTGAGGCCTGGCTTGCAGCGTCCTGAGCCAGCAAGGCGCAGGTACGTCTGCGTTAGCAGCCACCCGACCGTTCCGCCCTGCGCAGAATCCGATGAGCACACGCTACCCACTGCCTGCTGCCGAGCGCGCTGATCTGGTTCGTCGCCTGCAGTCTCGCAGCGAAGTCTGCGACGTTGATTTCGATCGCGTATATCCAACGTGGGCACGCCGACTCTCGGACATGCACTGGACCCCGGTTGAGGTCGCACGTCGTGCTGCGGCTCTCCTATGCACAAGCCATCGGTCGCGCATCTTGGATGTGGGGGCCGGCGTCGGGAAGTTCTGCATTATCGGAGCCCTGACCACCCGCGCGACTTTCATCGGTGTCGAGCAGCGACCAACGTTTGTGCAGACTGCCACCGACTTGGCACAGCAGCTGGGAGCCCGTCGCGTATGGTTTCAGCAAGGCAGCGCCTTTGACCTCGACTGGCAGAGCTTTGATGGCATTTATTTGTTCAACCCGTTTTTCGAACACCTCTCCATGGAGCCTGAGGAGCTCATGGTAGACGCCATCGAGCTGTCGCCCGCTCGCTTTCACCAAGATGTCGACAGGACGATCGAGAAGCTCAGCCACGTCGCAGACGGAACACGAGTCGTGCTCTACCACGGGTTCGGTGGCCTGCTTCCCGATGACTTCCACCTGATCCATCGCGAGCAGGTCCGCGAGTCCTATCTGGAGCTGTACGTCAAAGGAATGCTTGACAGAACACCTCGCAGTGCCACCCACCCTTCGCAGCGGACGCTTGGGGGAACAGCAACAGCCGGTGAGAATGCTCCGCAGCTACGGCGCTCGAACATGGCCTGCATGCGCGGAGCACCGGTGGCTAGCTTCCCAATCCCGTGTCCTCAGGCAAGCGGGTCGCCACCAACGAAGCAACGACCCTGCCTCTCCTTGGCACACGCATAGTCCGATGTCATCCTGGCATTCCCGAGCTCGGCCGCAAGCTCACTCCTCCACATTCCTCACCTGATGTCGGCTTGTGGCTCACTGAACAAAGTACCGAAGCTGTTGCGGGACGCAGGCGTACCCATCGGTCCCGCGGATTCTGCTCAATCTCCGCCCACTCAATGCGCCACTCCGCCGCCCGCAGATCGACCAGCACTGGCTGGGGGTACCTCTCGCCGGAACGGCTCAGAGCCGTGAGCGCATGATGGGGCGGCGACTCACGGGCGAACTCAGCAACTGACGTGAGCATACGAGCTATTTCAGACCTTGGGCCGGGGCTGCCGGCCCCTCGAAAGCGCCGCTTGTCGTCGCCACTTCGTGGTCCTGCAGAGCAGACGCGCCGCCGCGCAGGAGGAACCAACAGCGATGAAGAAGCAAGCGGAGCTCACCACGCAGGACGGCGTGCTGGAACTGGCCGGTGCGACGCCGATTTGGATCTGGGCACAGCCCTGAGTGCGGCAGACGCAGACCTCTTCGCAGAACACCCCGCGTAGCCCGGTGTCGCAAGGCGAAGGCGCAGCCGATCCGCAGGTTCGCATGGTGCGGTTGCGTGCTATGCAGCAAAGCCATGAGGCACGGAGAGGACTGGCTCTACACGCTCTGCTCGGTCGCAGGAACTGCCGAGTTCGTTTCGGCTCGAACCGGTATTCAGAAACGTACACGGCGCAAGTCTGTGGACGTCGAGCATCGCGCCATCTTGCTCGACGGTCTCGACGCGCTGGAGCGGCTGCTTGATTCCGAACCCCCGCACGGCGGCATGGACAGACTGCGGGGCTTCGGTGGTTATCGTCACGCGATCTATGTGCCCCTGGATGCCGCAGAGCTTCGGCGGGTGGAGAGGCTGTGCGCGCGCGTTTGGCACTCCAGAAGCACGAGCCGTGCTCGCGTCGAAGAGACCTTGCTGGGACACATCGCGGCCATGGCCGATGAAGCCTCGCTGCCCTTCTACCGCTCCGCGCTCGCGTTTGTTCGGCCACGCGACTCGTTTGCGACCGAGCGCAAGCGCATCGTCGTGGCGGCGATCGCCTGTCTGGCCGGGATGACCGGCAGCCATGCCGCGCATGCCGAGCTGGCTGAGCTTCTGTCACATGACCATCCGGTGGTGCGCTGCGCGGCGATCGACAGCTACGCGCAGATCCAGGCCACGCCCAAGGGCACGCTTCCACGCGACGTAACGCAGCGTCTGCAAAAGATCGCCGAGCACGACCCGGCCTTCGCGCCTCGGTTCATTGCGCGGGACTGTCTGGCGCGGGCCGGGCAGCGAGTTCCGATCCAGCCCGATGCTGCCGTCTATGCGTTTCGCGCATCGCTGGGCCGCGCCTCGTGCACCGTCGAGCTGACGGCTTCGCAAAGCCTAGACGAACTGGCGAGCGCGATCCTTGAGGCGTTCGGCTGGGACCGCGACCACTTGTACGAGTTCGCGCTGACCGGCGATCTTCGCGACCGACGCTACGTTCTGCCCGCTGAGCCCGACGAACCGATGTGGAGAGAGCTCGGATCAGAGGGACGAGACCGAACCTCCCATCCGAGCTCGATGGACCTTCCGCTGGGGGCACTCGGGCTAACGAAGGGCCACCCGATGATCTTCCGCTACGACTTTGGCGATAATCACCAGTTCAACGTCGTGGTCGCGGCGATCCACCCGAAGCAAGCGCCGCGAAC
>DAORCZ010000345.1:0-7944 GCA_035345735.1 Pseudomonadota bacterium
CGCAGGCGGTGCGCAGGCTGCCGGGCTGATAGCCAAGCTCGCTCTTGGCTTTGTGTAGATCGACGTGACGACGAAGCTGCAGGATGCGCACCGCCCCTGGCGTCAGACGCTGCGGAAAGTTCGGCGCAACGCGCGTCAGAATCGGGCTTAGCACCTCGGCCACCGCGGCCATCACCGGCACTGGCAACTTCAAGCGGGGCGGCGGCACCGAGGTGATCTCGTGCCACATCGTCATGATCTCGGGCAGCGTCGAAAACTGCGTCGAAAAGATGTACTTCTCGCCGGGACGACCGCGCTCCATGGTCAGCAGGTGGCCGGCGACGATGTCATCGGCCGATACGAACTCGACGCCGCCGTCGATGTAGGCGCGCAGCCGACGGTTGGCGAAGTCGCACAGCGCTCGCCCCATGCGCGATGGCTTGTAGTCGTAGGGGCCCAAGATGGCGCAGGACACGGCGATGCGCACATCCAGGCCGCGGGCGGCGGCGCGCAGGCACTCGTGCTCGACGAAGGCCTTGCTGGCTTCGTAGGGCATGGTGCGGTGGAAGGGATAAAACGGCGATTCTTCCGTCGAGGGCGCCGACGAGTGATGCTCGTCAAAGCCGACGGCTCCCAGGCTGCTGGTGACGACGACGCGCTCGACCGCGTGGCGCGCTGCCGCTTGCAGGACATAGCGCGTGCCGAGGACATTGGTGTCGTAGATGGCGCGCTTGTGCGCCGCGTCCCCGGACAGCGTCGAGACCATCGCCGCGGTGTGATAGATGCGCGAGCAGCCGGCCACCGCTCGTTCGACCGAGCTCTCGTCGCGCAGATCGCCGCTCACCTGCTCGATCGGCAGGTCCGCTAGGCACGCATTGTCGCTGCCGGGCCGGACCAGGACGCGTACGTCGTGCCGATCGGCCAGCAAGCGATGCAGGAGGTTGCAGCCGAGGTGGCCGGTGGCCCCAGTAAGAAGGAGTTTTCCCATGTGCTATGTCGATAACCTGTGTCTATATAGCACGCTCCCCCCGGGGCGGGAGACAGAAGCTTGCTGCCGGGGCAGCGAACGGCAGGCGCCTCACTCGGTCTCTTCGACAGAAGCTGCGGCAAACGCAAGAATTACCGCGGTCCCCTGGTCGCGGCGAACTGCGCTGTTCGATCTCGCACAATTAGCCAGTGCGAACGTTCAAAATCGCACTATTTATGACGATACGGGGACGCGGCTGGCGCTGTCGGCTATGTAGATATCCAAGAGGGCTCGCTGCAGCGTCTCGGCGGCTGAGTAGGGGTCGATGCGTCGCTGCTCGACGTCTTCCACCAGGGCGGCGTGGCTCTCCAGCGCGCGATCGGCAAGCTGGCCAAGCTGATCGAACAGGGCGTCGCGCAGATCACGACGGGCGCGGTGGGCGCGGCGCAGGGCGGCGACGCTGCGGTGGGCGGTCTGGTGGCGGGCTATGGCGGCCGCTAGCTCTTCGATGCCGTCGGCGCGCGTCGCCACAGTGCGCACGATCTCGACCTCGCCGCGCGGCGCTTCGGGGGGAAGCTCAACGTCGCGGGCGCGCAGCTCAAGCATGGTCTTGAGGTCGCGGACGATGCGGTCGGTGCCTTCGCGATCGGCTTTGTTGACGCACAGGACATCGGCGATCTCCAGGATGCCGGCCTTGAGCGCCTGCACCTCGTCGCCGAGACCCGGCACGGTGACGACGACCTTGGTATCGGCCTGGGCCACGACATCGACCTCGCCCTGACCGACCCCGACGGTTTCGATGAGGATGATGTCGAAGCCGACCGCATCGAGCACCGCGACCACTTCCCCCGTCGAGCGCGACAGCCCGCCGAGGTGCCCGCGCGAGGCCAGCGAGCGAATGAACACGCCGGGATCGAGCGCATGTCGCTGCATGCGGATGCGATCGCCCAGGATGGCGCCGCCCGAAAATGGGCTCGACGGATCGATGGCGACGACGCCGACCCGCAGGCCGGCCTTGCGATAGTGTGCGATCAGGCAATCGACGACGGTCGACTTGCCGGCGCCGGGGTTGCCGGTGATGCCGATGATGAAGGCGCGACCGGTGTACGGCCAGAGCTGACGCAGCACGGCACGGGCCAGCGCCTGTCGATCATCCAGGTCGCGGATCAGCCGCGCGCAGAGGCGCAGATCACCCGCCCGTACCGTCGCAGCGATCCGCTCGGCGCGATCGCCCCCCACACTACTTTGCAGACTCATGCCGGCCTGCGTATCGCGGACCGACCGCCGCTGTCAATTGGACGATAGCGGGCGCGCCGTGCGCAGCGCAGGCAGGGCAGTGCTGGCCAAAGCGGCCCCCTGGACGACGAGAAAACCCACCCAGACGAGACGCAGCGATTCGGGCATGACGAGGCCCAGGGGAACTAGCGCCAGCAGGCGCAGCCCTTCGTACAGCCAGATGCTGCGGCGGCCCTCGACGACTTGCGCCCAGCTCCACAGCGCCCACACGACGTGGCTGCAGGTTGCGACGCGCAGCCACAGCGGAAACCGACCGCTCCACTGCAGGAAGATGACGCCGGCGGCGAGCGCCGTGACGAACACAAAGAGGGCATAGGCGTTGAGCGGGCGTGGGGTGTTGACCTCGAACTTGTGCTGGGTCTCGCGCTTCACCTCGGGAATCTCGACGGGGCCGCCGAGATCTGCGGGGCGCCACTCGGGCGGCATCAGCCACACCAGCACCTTGTCGCGCAGTCGCGTCGTGGCCCGCGACATCTGCCACAGCCGCTGCCACTCGGCCAGATTGGCCCAGATGGCATCGAAGCTGGCGAGCGGCTTCACGGTGCCGTAGACCGGCTCGCCGACTTCGGGCTGGAACGTGCCCAGCAGGCGATCCCAGATGATGAAAATGCCGGCGTGGTTCTTGTCGAGATAGCGCGGGTCGATGCCGTGGTGCACGCGATGGTGTGACGGCGTGTTGAAGATCCACTCCAGCGGGCCGAGGCGGTTGATGAGCCGCGTGTGAATCCAGAACTGATACAGGATGTTGAACGTGTGCATCGTCAGCCACATCACGAGGGGAAAGCCGAGCAGCGCGACGGGCAGATAGAACACGAACGAGGTCAGGCCAGTCAGGCCGCTCTGCCGCAGTGCCGTCGAGAGGTTGTATTCCTCACTCTGGTGATGGACGGCGTGGCTGGCCCACAGGAAGTTCACTCGGTGGCTGGCCCAGTGATAGAGGTAGTAGCAGAAGTCGTCGAGGAACAAGAGCGCCACCCACGCGAGGGGCGAGCGCATCGAGATCTCGAACAAGCCGAAGTGGCCCTGCACGAAGCGATAGACCATCAGGCCGCCGATCGAGATGAAGCCGAGGAGGACCTGCTGGCTGATGCCGCAGCTGAGGCTGGTTAGCGTGTCGTGCAGGTGATACTGCAGCTCGGGTCGCCGACGGGAAAACCAGAGCTCGAGCAGGATGCACACCAGGAACACTGGGAGAGCCAGGACGATGTAGCGACTATCCATGGGGTCTGTCCGTTTCTGCGAAACGAGCGTTGTGCTGACTGCGAGCCTCTCTCTATTATGGCGCCGCCATGGCCCCTGCGATCTCGCCTTCTTCCGCGTTGGCTGCTCAGCAATGGGCGGCGACTCTGTCGGCCCCTTCGTTGTCGGCCGCAAACCTGGCGACCCCGACGCTGGCGGCCAGGACAGGGGATCCGGCGCTTTATGCGCAGGAAATCGCGCCGTTGTGGACGCAGCCATTTGCCCAGCTCCTGCTGTCGCAGGCCCCCACGCTGGGCAAGAGCACGGTGCTGGATGTGATGTGCCGGGCTGGTGAGGCGGGCCTGGCTCTCGTTCGACGCAGCCCGCAGACGCGTCTGGTCGCGACCGATCCGTCCTCTGCACTCTTGGGTTTGGCGCGGCAGAGCGCGGGGTCGTTGCTCGGGCGGCGGGTGTTTCTGCGCGCTGAGCCGGGCCAACCAAAGCTGCCGTTTGATAGCGAGGTCTATGATCTCGTGCTGTCGAACCTAGGGCTGCTCGACGTCGCCGATCCGCGGCGATTCCTGCGCGAGCTCTTGCGCGTCGCCAAGCCGGGGGCGACGGTGCTGGCGACAGTGCCGCTACGCGACAGCTTCGCAGAATTTCATGATCTGCTGGGTCGAGCGGTCGGTCACCGTCCGCGGGAAGCGGCGCTGCTTGAGCAGGGGCGGAACGGCCTGCCTGACGCGCTCACCCTGTATTCCTGGGCCCTGGAAGCCGGGCTTGAGGATGTGGCCATCGTGACGCAGCCATTTTCGCTGCTGTTTGCCGGCGGTGCGGACTTCTTCTTCTCGCCGCTGATCGCCCGCGGTCCGCTCTCTGTCTGGTTGCCGGCGTTTGGCGAGCGCGAGGAGGAGAGGCAAGCCGTCTTCACCGAGCTCTGCGGAGCCATCGATCGCGCTGCGCAGGACGACGTGGCCGGCTTGCCCGGCGCGAGCTTCGCAGTGACGATTCGTGCCGCCTGCCTACGGGCCCGCCGTCCGCCACCGCCTCCGCCGCTGAGCTTCGACGACGATCCCGAGCACGCGCCGACGCGTCCGGGGGGATTCTAGCGACACCGGGCCCGCGCGTACGCAATCGGCAGGCCGACCCCGGGCTACTTCTTGATGCGGCGGAAGACCTTGCCGAGCGCCGAGATGGTCTTGCCCAGCTGATCGGCCCCGCTGCGATCCGCGGCCGCGAACAGCATGTTGCCGCGTCGCAGAACAACCGCCGTCGCTGCTTCGCCCACCCAGGTCTCGGCGGAGGCTTGCCCCAGGGCGGCAGCATCCGAGCTGCTGTATTCGCAGATCAGCGCTGCCATCTGATCGATGCTGCCGGTCTGGCACTTCTTGGCGCCCAGCGCCCCGGCGTCGGTGTCGTTGAACGCCGAGACCGCATGGCCGTTGTCCTTGAACGCCGCGAGCTCACCGGCGACGCCTGACTTGCCACAGCCACCCAGCAGAGTGACCAGGCCCAGCAGGAGCGGCGTGACCCCGCCAAGCCCGATGGCGACCGACCGGCGGTAGGGAGCGGGAGGAGGGGTGAGTGTCTTGTGCATGCGGGGTTATTTTCGCCGATTTTTCGCACCCCGGCAGCAACAATTCCTGCGACGGAACGCGGCCTGGCACCCGCAAATTCTTGCCTTCGAAAGCCCCGGGCCGCGGTTTTCATCGTATGAACTAGGCATGAGCAAGCAGCGAAAGCACCCGGCGCGCGGCGTCGGTCACAGTGGTGCGAACCCTGACCCGGATGCGCCCTTTGTCATTGAGGAGGCCCGCGGCGAGGTGGGCGAGGGGCAGGGGCCGCGGGTTCTTCGCCTCGAACGACTATTTTTCGAGGAGCTGGACCGCCTCTTCCGCCTGGAAGTCAGCGATCCCCGCTTGGCGAGTCTGGCGATCGCGCGAGTGCAGCTCAGCCCGGATCTGCGCAACGCGAAGGTTTACTACGCCCGGCGAGACGCTGTTCCGGGGCGACCGGCCGGCTTAACCCCGGGCGCCGCTCGCGTACGCGAAGAGGCCCAGATGAAGACTATCCACGACGGGCTAGTCCGCGTTACGCCCTTTCTCCGCGCCCGGCTGTCCGACGTGGTGCAGATGAAGCGACTGCCCGACCTGCACTTCCACCGCGACCGCGACGCAGAAGCTGCCCTGCGCGCCACGCAGCAATTCGCCCCGCCGGCAGCGACCAGCAGCTAACCTTCCGTCCGATCGCCTCGGTTTCCGTCGGCTTCGCGTTGGTCCTCGCCCGCCGGCTCAATGTAGAACGGCCCCAGCACCAACACATCCATCCCCGTCTTTTCAAAGCAGCGCAGCGCGTCCATCGGCGTGCAGACGATGGGTTCGTGCTCATTGAACGAGGTGTTGAGCAGGATGGGGACGCCGGTCTGTCGCTCAAACTCGCTGAGCAGCTGATGAAACAGCGGAGAGCTGTCGGCGGACACGGTCTGCAGCCGCCCGGTCCCGTCGTGGTGAGTAATGGCCGGGACTTGCGCGCGCCGCTCGCGTCGCACCCGATCGACGAGCAGCATGACTGGCGACGGCGTCCCCCGCTCGAACCAGTCCCCCACGCGCTCCAGGAGCACGGCCGGTGCGAACGGGCGGAACGGCTCGCGGTGCTTGATGCGGCGATTCAGGAGTTCCTTCATGTCCGGGCGCCGGGGGTCGCACAGAATGCTGCGGTGCCCGAGGGCACGCGGGCCGAATTCCATGGCTCCAGCAAACCAGCCAAGCACGGCTCCGCTCGCAATCGCCTGTGCGGCCTGAGCGCAGCGGGTCTGGTCGTCGAGCCGGCGAACGCGCAGGCGCAGACGGCTGGACTGCGCAAACTCCGCCAGGGCCTGCGCACAGGTGGCCTCGTCAAATGCCGGGCCGGTGTACGCATGACGCATGACGAAGCGACGCGGCTGCTGCAAAAGCTGGTGTTCGACCCACAAAGCTGCGCCAATCGCTGTGCCGTTGTCGCCAGCCGCCGGCTGGATGTAAAGGTCGCGGAAGTCGGTCTGTTCGAGGATGGCAGCGTTGGCTACACAGTTCAGCGCCACACCTCCGGCTAGGCCCAGCGCCTTCAGGCCAGTACGACGCTGGAGGTGGCGGCAAACGTGAACCACGGACTCCGTGAGCAGGGCCTGTAGGCTGGCTGCGACGTCGCAGAAGTAGGGCTGGTTTTCAACACCTGGCCCAGGGGATCTCGGGCTACCGAGCAGGTCGCAGAGCGCGGGCGAAAACAGCAACCCCAGCTGGGGCGTCTGCTCGTCGAAGGTCATGTCGACGCCCAGCCGGTGATGCCGGAAGTAGCGCAGATCCAGCGCGAAGCTGCCGTCGTCGCGCAGCGCGACGAGCCGGCGGAGCCGAGGGAGCAGCCTGGGCTGCCCGTACGCCGAGAGGCCCATCACCTTGCCCTCGTCCCCATACTTGCGAAAGCCCAGCCACTGGCTGACCGCGGTATAGAGCACACCGAGGGAGTGGGGAAACGTTACGCTGCCTTCGACCTGCAGCGTCCGGCCCCGGCCAGTGCCCCACATCGCTGAGGCAAAGTCGCCAAACCCATCGAGGGAGAGCACGGCAGCTTGCTCAAAGTCCGATGCGAAGAATGCGCTCGCGAGGTGGGCGCGGTGGTGCTCGACGGTGTGGAAACGGGTCTGCGGTAGCGGCTGCCCCAGCGCTTGCTGCAAGTCCTGATCGATGCGGCTGAGGCGTCGGCGATTGTCCCAGCGCTGGGCAAGTGCCGATAGGAACTGTGCGCGTTCGGTGGTGGGGCTGGTCAAGCTCTCGACGGTGCGCTGTGCAGCGAAGAGAGCTTTTCGGATCACCTGGGCCCGACCATCGCGAGAGATCGCGACGTGGCGGATCGCCCCCGCGTCGACGCTGGCCAACGCCAGACACTTCTGGATGGCCATCGCTGGAAAGCCACCGCAGTGTTTGCGTCGGTTGAGTCGCTCTTCTTCAATCGCGAAGACAAGTTCGCCATCCCGGAAGAGGGCTGCCGCGGCGTCCGCGTGATAGGCATTGAGGCCCAGCGTGATCCGGCTCATCGCAGCGCACGATGGTACACGCCGGGCGGCTTTGAAACGTCTGAATCTTGAGGTGCGGAAGCGGGGCGGGGAAATGGCGAGGGGGAGGCATGCTGCCAGCGCATCGCCAGCCGCTGAGCGGTCGGCTGCGATGTCTACGGTTCGATGAAACCCTTCAGCTCGCGAGCCTCGGTCGTGTGGCGCAGCTTGCGCAGGGCCTGCACCTCAAGCTGGCGAATCCGTTCGCGGGAGAGGCCGAAGCTCTGGCCAATCTCTTCCAGCGTACGGTCGGTCTCTTGTTCAATGCCGTAGCGCATCCGCAGGATCTTGCGCTCGCGTGGGTTCAGGCTCTTTAGGATCTGCCGCGTGTGGTAGACAAGCGCCGCCTCCACCAGCGACTCGGTGGCGGAGCGCCCGGCAGGATCTTCGATCATGTCGCCCAGGCTGCTGCCCTCGCGGACCGGGCTCGGCGAGT
>DAORCZ010000346.1:0-7922 GCA_035345735.1 Pseudomonadota bacterium
GCGAGCCGGTGCACAGGCGCTGCAGCGTGCTCTGGAAATCGGCGGTGAGGATCGGGGCCAACTGACGCGAGCCAGGCGGCAGGAACGACAGAGACCACGCACGATCGACATGCGCAATCACGGCAAGCGCTGTACCGCCCGAGAGTCCGCCGAGCAGCGCCCGCGGCAGACCCCCGACAAAGGGCTTGGGGGCGAGGATGCGGGTCTTGCCCTCGCGGTGGTGGGTATAGGCATCGAGCTGCGGACAGCCGCCGGTGTAACAGGAGAAGCAGAACGCGATCAGGCCGCTGGCATCGCCGGGCTCGTGCCTTAGCTGATCGCCGGTGACAAAGAAGTCGTCGGGCAGCGGGCCGCTCCAGCTTGATCCGGGCCAGTCGGCGCAAACCAGTCCGCCCTGGCGCTCGTACTGCTGCGCATCGCTGGCGTCGTACTCTAGGCCATGCGCCGCGGTCAGCAGCAGCGATGGGGTGTCCGCGCCACCCAGCCACGATCGCAGGCGCTTGCGATCCGCCTCCTGCCGCAGCGCGGTCTGGATGTCGAGTCCGGGCATGGCTTGGCGCAGGCTGATCGAAAGCGGCGCGACCAGCTGATTGCAGCTCTGCTCGCTGGCCGGATCGCCCGCATTGGCCGGCGCGAATAGCGCCATGCGACGGGGGCGTGGGCTGCCGTTCTTTTCGACGCGCACGACGCTCTCGGCATAGCGGCGGTAGTCGGCGAGATCGTCGAAGTACAGCCGGCCGACGGCGTACTGGACATCGAGGTGTGTCTGGAAGCTCCACGGGATCTGCTCGGGACTGCCGATGACGAGCAGGTAGTAGGGCAGCTTTTCGGGATCCACGGCGCCCGCCGTCGCGGTCTTGAGGCGCGCCAGGAAGCTCAGCTTGCTCTCGCCGGGGCGGTAGCCGATGTTGCCCATGAGCGGTTCGCGATAGCGCTTGCCGGCTTGCTCGCGGCGCCAAGCGATGAGCGGCGCAAGCTGGGCAAGGATGGCGTTGGCCAGCGGGGCGTTCCCGTCCTCTTCATAGGGGAACACCAGCCCCCATCCTGCCTGCTGCAGATTCTGCGCATCGACCCCGGCTTTGACGCTGCGTAGCTGATGCAGGCCACGCGCCTTTTTGAGCTCGTCAATATGCGTGATGAGCGCCTTCAGCGCCGCTGGCTGACTGATCTGCCAGCTGTCGCGGCGGGCCTGCACGTAGCGCTGCTCGTTTTCGTGGAGTTCGGTCTCGATGGCCGTGAGCTCTGCCGCATTGAGCGCCGCCTGCATCCGCTCGCGGTCGGTGCGCTGCTTGCTCTCTAGCGTGGTCCGCAGATCGCTTAGCAGGGCGGACCCCTCAGCGCTCGCCGGCTGGTCAGGGACGATCGCAAGGTCGGCGACATCGACCGCTAGCGCCTTGCCGGTATCGGCTCGCAGACCAGGCGGCGTGAGCAGCATTACTTGGGCTCTTTGCCGATGGACTGCAGGGCCTTGAGGGCACCGGTGGCCGCGTTGGCCACGGCGCTGATCGTCGCTGCGCGATTCTCCATGGCTTGCTTGACGGCCTGCTGGTGCAGGTCCCACAGCGCCTTGTCGATCTCGCCGTTGGCGCTCGTCGGCACCCAGTTGGTGGTGTCGCCATCGAACGCGACTGAGGTCACGGCGCGCAGGGCGGCCTTGGCCTCCAGCGCCTTTTCGATGTCGGCGGCGTCTTTGAACAGGGTCACCGCCTGATCGCTCGGCGTGGTGTAGGTCCGCACCTCCAGCGTCGAGATATCGCCGACGAAGGTGTTCATGCGGGTCGCTAGGTCGCTGGCGAACTTGGCAATCGCCTCTTTCAGGTCAGGCATGGTCGTTCCCTCTCTCGTTGGGGTTTTCGGGGGTGGGGCTCGCTGGGCGGCTAAATCGCTTGGCCTCGGCGATGAGCTCGCGTGCCAGTCGCCAAGCCATGGGCAGGGCGCGCAGCGTGCCACCAGGTAGAGCCCATTGTACGGCCAAGGCGCCGGCGCCGGCGACGATGAGCGAGACCAGGCGGACCAGGGCCAGGCGGCTCTGCAGGTTGGCGCGCACGGCTCGCAGGTGTAGCTCGCGTTTTTCGTCGGTGATGCCGCTGGCCCAGATCGTGGTGACATCGCCGGTCCAGCCGACCCGCGAGCTCGCGAAGGTCACGCTGCCGGTCGCGGTCTCGATGCGGGCGAAGTGCGTCACAAAGTCCTGCACCCGCGCGATGAGCGTCTGCACCTGACCCAGCGCACTGTCATCGTCGCCGCCGCCTGACTCTAACGCTTCGCCGAGATCAGCGAACGGAGCATCCGAGCTAGCGACCCCGAAGGCTCGGCCGATGCGACGAGCGGCGATGCGCGAGGGCAAGCTGGCCTCTAGCTCGCTCAGCAGCGCGTGGCTGTCGCGCGTCGAGGACTCCTGGACCTGAATCGCTTGCTTGGCTTGCAGGGGATCCGCAGGCAGCGCGATGGCAAAGCGCAGTTCGCCCGGTGGCTGGCCACGGGTCGTAAACGAAGTCGCAGCCGACTCGCGATCCCAGCGAGCCAAGAGGTCGTCGATGTCAGCGAGCCCGGTCATGTCGCATCAGCGCCGTGAGCGTTGGGGGAAGCCAGCGCATCACCGGCTACCCGGTGGGCGAGATCATGCCGATGA
This sequence comes from Pseudomonadota bacterium, assembly GCA_035345735.1. Taxonomy (GTDB): domain Bacteria; phylum Myxococcota_A; class Polyangia; order Palsa-1104; family JAEUJZ01; genus JAEUJZ01. Next base: position 2,633 of record DAORCZ010000346.1, read on the forward strand.
GTTTGACCGCGAGCTCGGCCATCGAGCGCATAAACTCCGCGCGGTTCTGCTGCGCCAGCCGCACGCCTTCGATGTGTCGCTGCCACAGCGCTTGGTCTTCCGGGGTCTGCAAAAGCGGTACGCACTGATCGATGTCGCCATCGAAGCTGATGTGGGTAAACGCGCGCAGCTCGGCTCCTTGGACGGTCTGGCTCTGCGGGTCGTAGCGCACCTCGCTGAACTCGGGAGCGGCATAGGTGCGGACATCGAGGCTGGCAAGATCGGAAAGGCCCGCGGCCACTTGGCCGGCAAAGTTGCCGATGCCCCGTCGCAGCGTGTCGAGCAAGCCGCCCCCAGCCGGCGCCCCGAAGGAAGCCGATGCAAGGTCTGGGGTCAGCCGCGCGGCCTCCATTGCTGCGCCAGTTTCTCGGCGTGAGACTTGAGTGCCAAAGACTTCTGCCGAGCCCTGCAGCGGAGCGACCGCCGGCTGCGCGGCATTTGGGCTGGGCGCGGATGGCGTCGTTGGTGCTGCGGTGGGCTCGGCGGGCGGTGGTGTGGTGCGGATCTCGATCGGCAGCGCTGGACGCTCCGTCCCATCGGTCAGCGAAATCGGCAGGCGCACGGCGGGATCGCCGAGGATGACGTTGCTGCGTAGGTCATTGCTCAGCGTCCAGATCTCGGCGAGCTGGTAGGGATCGACGGCCTGGGGATCCTGCTTGAGGTCGACCAAGACCTCGGCAAACTGGGCCGCCCACTCGGCGTAGCGCAGGTTGATGACCTCGGTTACCCAGCCGATCGGCACGCCCGAGAGCAGCTGCGAAAGCACGCTCTCGAACATCGCGGTCTGCGTCAGGCCATTGGGCGAGAGGAACGAATAGCCCCAGGTGCGCTCGACGTGCGCGATCGTCGCCAGCGCGCCGCCGCGGGGATGGCAGAGCAGCCGGCGCGGAAGCTCGGCAATGAAGTCCTGGGGGGCGATCTGCGCGGCCTTGCTCGCCCCGCTCTGCGCCGCGAACTGGTCCAAGCGCGGCGAGCCGCCGCCGAAGCAGGCGAAGTGATAAGTGATGAGGCCGAGCAGCCCGGCACTGTCGCCGATGTCGTCACCCGCGACGTAGAAGTCTTGCGGGATGTTGCCGCGATGCGCGACCGGTCCCGGCCAGTCCTGACAGACCAGCGCCCCCTGATGTGGAAGCTGACGCGAGTCGCCGAGCGGAAACTCCGCACCGTGCGTGGCGGTGAACAGCAGGGCCGGTGTCTCAGGGCCGCCAAGATAGCTCAGCAGCTTGTCCTTTTTCGCCTCGTCGCCGAGCACGGCCTGGATGTCCCAGTCGAGCTTGGGCTGCGCGCCGCCCGGCAGCCCTGGCGCCCAGGTCGGGATCTGCCGGTTCTTGCGCAGCTTGGGTAGCATCGGGCGGATCAGGTAGCGCGACGACAGATCGGTGGCGTCGTCGTCTTCGTTCTGCGGTCCAAAGATGACCAGGCGACGCGGCAGCTTGACCCGGCCTGACTCGCACTCGACGACCGAGCGGGCGTAGCTGGCGTAGTCCTCCAGACGATCGAAGTGCAGCCGGCCGACGCCGCGGTTGACGTCGAGGTGGTACTGGAAAGGAAAGGAGATCTCCTGGGGACTGCCGACGAGGAGCACGTAGTAGCCCATCTCGTCGGGGTCGGCGACGCCTTCGCTGACGCCGCGTTCGCGCAGGAAGTTGGCCAGCGACTCGCCCTTGCGATAGCCGGCGTTCTTGCTGTTTTTGCCGTCGCGGCCAGCCTGGCCAAAGAAGACGCGGAAGCGCGGCCCGGTCTGCTTGGCCCGCAGGTCAAGGAGGGGCTGGAGCGCCTCCAGCAGCGCCGGGTCGGCGTCCTGCGCGAAGACCACTGCCCAGCCGCACTGATCGATCTGCTTGGCGTCTACCCCGGCTTTGACGGGATAGGCGCGCTCCCTCCGCTCGGCGAGCTTCTGCAGGTTGTCGGCGGGGGACTCGCCGCGCAGGCGAGCGGCAAGCTGCGGGCCGGTAAGCGGCTCGACGCTGTAGCCGCCGGTGGCGCAGTTCAATCCGTTGAAGTGAAGCAGCGGCCCCTGATTTCTGAGCTCATCGAAGGACGGGAGCGGCGGAGGCTCGAAGGTAGCGGGGTCCGTAGCGTCTGGCGCTGGGGGCTGGCGGTCAGGGCTCATCGCGTCCTCGCGGGGGTGGAAAGGGGCGAGTTAGGTGAATTGTCTTATAGCCAGATTCGGTCTAGGTACTCTTGCACTTTGATCGGGTCGGCCGGCTGGCTGCGGAAGGCGACGTGGCCGTCGGGGCGCAGCAGATAGACGCACTCGGCGCGGGCCCCGTAGGCTTGGTGCAGGCTGCCATTTTCGTCGAGAAACAGGCCGCCTTCCCAGCCCGGCCGGCCCCAGCTGTCATCGGGTCGGCTGGCTTCGATCATCGCCACGCGAATCGAGCGCTGATGGCGCGTGTGCACCTGGGCGCCGAGAGCAGCCAGGCGGTGATAGGCCTCTTCCGTCTCGGCCGATCCCGCGAACAGCAACAGCACGTGTTGCCCGCTGTGCAGCAGCGAAAACAGGTGATGCACGGTGTCGCCAGGCAGGGCCCGCAGCCGACCATCGACGGCGCGCAGACCGGGCGCGGGGCCGTTGCCGAAGTCCAGCCACTGCCGCAGGCTGATCGCCACGCGGGGGGGATCGGGCAGCGGCGGCTGACCGTCCGCTGGGGGCTCGGTCAGGCGACTGGCGTGATGCTGGGCGACGATCGGGCTGTTGGGATAACCCAGGTCGAGCATCGACAGGTTGCGCGACACCGAGCGCCGCACCAGGCCCAGCTCGCTGACCAGTTCGAGGACCGAGTTGCGCAAGCCCTGCGCGCGAACCCCGCCCAAGGTCAAAAGGTCGTTCAGGCCGCGCGTTGCCAGATCCGAGGTCTTGAGGAGCTCAGCCGCGACTGGCATGCGTTCGGCTTCGTACGAATCGAGCAGCACGTCGCGACCAATTCCCCCCTGCACCAGGGATAGCTTCCAGCCCAGGTTGAAGGCGTCCTGGATGCCGAGGTTCATTCCCTGGGCCGTCGTCGGGCTCAGCGTGTGTGCCGCATCGCCAGCCAGGAACACGCGTCCCCGACGGAAGGCCGCGGCCAGGCGGCACTGGATGGTGTACTCGTGCAGCCAGGTGGCATCGACGATGCGCGTGCCGGCGGGGCCGCGCGTATCGAGCAGATACTGAAAGTTCTCGATCGTCGGCGCGAGTCCGGCGTCGAGCGCCAGCAGGCGATAGCGATCCGCCGCGGGCAGCGGAAAGACGCCGAGCGCGCCGTGCTCGGAGGCAAAGCCGAACACCTCGTCGTTGGCGTGGAAGAACGGCCAGGCCAGCTTGACGTCGGCGAGCAGCACGCGTTCGCGATAGCTATTGCCCTGCCAGGGGATCTCCAGCGCCTGGCGCACGAAGCTGTGGCCACCATCGCAGCCAACCACCCAGGAGGCACGGATGGCCAGCACCGGACCGTCTGGCGTCTGGCGTCCCCGCACCTCGACGGCCCCATCATCCTGTATCAGCTCTTGGCAGGCGAAAGGGCGCTCGACTTCGACGCCGTAGCCCCGCAGCCGAGCGGTCAGGATGCGCTCGGTATCGTGCTGCGACACGCTCAGCATGTAGGGGTAGGCCGAGTCGAACTCGCCGACCGTAAAGTGGAACAGCCGGCGCAGATCCGGCGTGTACATGCTGAGCAGGTGCAGGGTGCGGCCGACTTTGAGGAACTCGTCGACGACGCCCATCTGCTCGAACACTTCCAGCGTTCGCGTGTGCAGGATCTGACCGGGGGAGCCCGCCCCGACGCCGTCGTGGGCATCGACGATGCGACAGCTCAGGCCGTGCCGCAGCGCCTCACAGGCCATCGACAGGCCCGTCGGGCCCGCCCCAATCACCAGGACATCACAGGAGGTTTTCTCAGAAGAGGTCTCAGGCATCCACAGTCGCTTTGCAATAGCTGCAGCTGATACGTCCGCGCGCAGTCGGAGGCAACATCGCGGAACAGTTGGGGCAGCGTACTAGGCGGGGCTTCGTCGCTTCAATCTTGGACGCGAGATTTTTCACTTTCTCGTCGTCTTGGCGGGCTCGCATGTTCTGCTGGAAGTCGCCAAAGAAGCCCCAGTTGCGCGCGACCAGGCCCATGGCGTAGTCGACGGCGCGCTGCTCGTCTTCCATCAGCACCACCTGCTGCTCGCCGATCGCTTCCGACCACTGCTTTTCGACCTTGTCCCCCGGCCGCCCCGAGGGCCGACGCAGGAACCAGGTGTTCCAGTCGAGCGACACTTCCTGAAACAGCTTGATGGCATCGGCGTCCTGGGCTGATTCGTCGGACAGGTAGTGCTTGATCTGCTTGCCGGGCACGCGCTTGTGCATCGTGGCATCGCCAAAGATGATCAGAAACGGTCGCTCGGCCTGCGGTACCCGCACGTGGTGGCGCAGGTAATAGGCGAGGAGGCCGTAGCTCTCGGGCTCGTCGCCGCCGCCGCCTTCGCCGACCAGGGCCTTGAGGCGCTCTTCGAGATCGAAGCCCTTGGCAAAGTCAGTGACCTGCAGCGGCCACTGATCGCAGCCGGCATCCCCCACGGCGATGAAGCTGACTTCGAGATCCGGTCGATACGAGGACAGCGTGTTGAAGAACAGCGGCAGCCGATCGAAGATCTCGGCCGGCCAGGTCTGCATCGAACCCGTGACATCGACCGCGACGACGAGCGGGTTTGGCGAGTGCGAAACGATGTCCTTCTTCGGCGTCACGATCTGCATATTCGGCTCGCGCTTTTTGGTGTAGGTGCGCGGGCCGGCGGCCTCGGCGCGCTCGGCTTCGACGTCGCGCGCCTTCTTGGTTTCTTCCGAATATTTGTAGGCGTCAGGGGCCCGCCAGTCAGACATGTCATCGGACCACGAGTACATGCATCTCTCCTTGCTGTCGGCCGCTAGTCGCCCACATCGTGGGCGGGAAACTCGCGGCGCAGTCGTTCCACTAAGCCGTGTTCAATCAGATAGTCCGCGACGCAGCGCGGGACCAGCGCCTGCCAGTCCGATCCACCTGCCAGCATGGCTCGGCGGACCTGTGTGCCGGTCAAGCGACTGCGATCGCGCGGCGTGACCAGCGCAGCCGGATGAAGGATGGGATACAGATCCTGCATCAAGCTGCGCACGTAGTCGTTGGCAGTCACAAACGCATCGAGCGGCCCGAACAGATCACGGACCATCAGGCGCCAGCGCGGCCCGTTCCCCAGGTCGGGGACCTCGATCAGCGTGTAGTTGGTGCGGCCGGCGAGCACGCGGCGGATC
>DAORCZ010000347.1:0-3012 GCA_035345735.1 Pseudomonadota bacterium
CGCTGACCATTGCCCAGGATGCCGACAGCTCGACGGTCGATGGCATGCCCAAGGCCGCGCGTGAGAGCGGAGCCGCCGAGTACTGGCTGCCTCCCGCCGACATCAGCTCTGCGCTCCTGCTGCTCTGTCAGGCCGAGGCGCCAGGCACCGGTGGCGGCTCGACGAACGGCGGAGGCGGCCGATGAGCAGCCAGAACAACGCGCTGCGCCTGATCTCGGGCTGGACCGGCATCGACCTGTCGCAGCGCGGCCCCGAGATCCTGCGCTGGCTGGAAGAGCGGGCGCAGGCGCTGGGCTTTCCATCGACGCTGTCGTATGCCGAGTTCGTCGTCGGAGGTGAAGGTGAAGAGACGGCTCTGCTGCTCGATCACGTCGCGGTGCAGTACTCGTGGCTGTATCGCGACCCGCAGCAGCTAGAGCTCATCGCCGACCTGCTGCGCGAGCGTCCCTACGGCAGTCCGCCGCTTGAGATCTGGGTGCCGGCCTGCGCCAATGGCGAGGATGCGTATTCCATCGCCATGCTGGCACATCAGTGCCAACGGACGGTGCGCGTGCTGGCGACTGATATCAATCCCCACGCCGTCCAGACGGCCCTTCAGGGACGCTTTCCGGCCGACGCGGCGCGCCGCCTGCCGCCTGCGCTGCAGTCGTATCTCGAACCCACGCCCGATGGCCTGCGCATCGCCCACAGCCTGCGTAGCTGCATCGTTTTCGATGTGCACAACCTGCTCTCGCCGTCGCCGATGCCCACGCTGTCGGATGGCTGGCCGCTGATCCTCTGCCGTAACGTGCTCTTGTACTTCACCACCGAAGCGGCGCAGGCGACGCTGCAGCGGCTGGGGCAAGCGCTGGAACCTGGAGGCTATCTGCTCCTCGGGGCGGGCGAGTTTCAGTTCGAGCCCAGTGAGCTTGAGCGAGTGCGCATCGGCGAGCGCTGGGCCCATGTCCGGCCTCGGCACGCGGCCAGCTCGAATCGAGCCGTGACCCCGCCGCTCGCAGCCCGCTCGGTGCCCCCCAAGCTGGGGGTGCCGCCCCTCGTTGGACGCAGCACACCCTCGCCGCTGGCTCCACGCTCCGCCGGCATCTCGGCCCCCAATCTGCCGGTCGTCACGGCTGGGCCGCCCCCTCCGCTGGTGCCGCGCTCTACTGGGAGCACCCCTCCCCCACCCTCGGCGACGACGCGCCCCGAGCTGCGCCGCGCGGCTGAACTTCTGGCCGCCGGGGATGCCAACGGCGCGCTGGCCAGCTTGGCCCCCGTCTTGAGCGGGACCGATCCCTCGCAGCTCTCGGAAGAGACGCTGCTTCTGGTCGGCATGAGCGAACACATGCGCGGGGGGCACGAGCGCGCCATCCCAGCCCTGCGTCGGGCCCTGTTCGTCGCCCCCGACCTGTGGCCTGCCGCCTTGTACCTAGCGCTGAGTCATCAGGCCCTGGGCAACACCGCCGACGCGCAGCAGGCCTACGAGCGCGTCGTCGCGCTGCGCGGGCGACGCCGACGTGACTCCGGGCCCATCGTCACCATGCTGAACCTAGAGTCGCTGCGCAGCGAGCTCTTTGCGCTGGCGGAGCGGCAAGTCCGCGCCGCCCAACACGCCGATGCCGCCAGCAGCGGCTCGCACCGCAGCCTAGACCCCCTATTCGGTAAACGGAGCTAACGCCCCCCCATGCCGTCGCAAAAGCACCATATCGTCGTCGTAGACGACAGTGAATTCTGCCGCGAGATCGCGCGCCTCAACCTGGAGGAAGCCGGCTTTGAGGTCACGACGCTGGCCAGCCCGATCGGCTTCAGCCAGAAGCTGATGCAGGCCCAGCCCAGCCTGGCGCTGGTCGATTTTTCAATGCCCGGCTTAAAGGGCGATCAGCTGATCCAGATCGCGCAACGCGCCCTCAAGGGCGCCCTCTGCCCGGTCGTCCTCTTTTCGGATCAGCCAGAGCGAGCCCTCGCCGGCATCGCCAAGAGCTGCGGTGCCGATGGCTACATCTGCAAGTCGGATGACTGGGCGGGCATCATTCGCTCCATCCAGGCGTTCATCGTTCGCAGCCGTGCCAGCACGAACTAGAGCCCATGCAGCACCTCATCCCCTTCCGCTTTGCCCAGCAGTGGTTCGCTATCGAGGCCGACTATGTCGAGCAAATCCTCGGCGAGCAGAGCTACATGCTGGTCCCGGGGGCGCCACCGCTATTTCCCGGCGTCACCGCCTGGCGGGGCCGCGCCACCGCCATCCTCAACCTGTCGAAGCTGCTGCCCGAGGATAGCCCCGTTCCCGAGAGTCACGAGGGGGAAGATCGGCGACGCCGCACCCTGATCGTTCATTACCAGGGCAGCACTGCCGCCATTCCCGCCGACGAGGTCCGCGAAGCCCTGCCCCGTGAGGCGGCGCAGCTACGGCCGCTACACGTCAGCCGCGTGCGCTTCAGCGGCAGCGAGTTTGAATTCCTCGGCACCATCGCGGTCGTCCTCGATCTGCGCGCCCTCCTGCACCATATCCTGGGGGGCGCCGAGCCCGGAGAGCGGCGGTGACCCCGGAGCCCGCGGCCGCGCTCCCAGGCGAGCAGGAGGGGGCCGCGTTCTTCATGATCCAAGGCCAAGAGCTGCGCTGGGGCATCGCCACCTCGTACATCGCTCGCATCGTCCCCGAAGACAGCGCTGCGCCCCCCCCGCCGCTGCCCCTGGCGGGCTCATTTAGTCCCTTCGACGACGGGCTGATGGGTCGCTGGATGCTGATCATCGCGACGCCGTCCGGCGAGCGCTCACTCTTGGTGTCGCGGCTCGTCGAGCTTGTGCCCATGGATCAGCTCAACGTGCAGCCGCTACCGCCTCTCTGCCGTCCGTCGCCGCAAGTCAGCGACGATGGGAAAGCGTGGACCGAGATCACCCACGTCGCTCTCGCCAGCACCACCGACTACCCGTTGTTCTTCGTCGTGACCCCCTGCCAGTCCGCCCCGGGAGCACCGCCCCCTGGCGCTCGCCGCTAGCTTCGCGAACTGCCAATGCCCGATGGCTGATGGCTGA
>DAORCZ010000347.1:3112-7894 GCA_035345735.1 Pseudomonadota bacterium
ATGCCCGATGGCTGATGGCTGAGCCCGTCACCTGCTGTCTGCGCCCTGCGCCCGGCGTAGGCTGCTGATGGATCGATCCCGCAGTTGCGCTCCCGGTTGCCGCGCCCTGCCCTGCCCCGACCCGCCCTAGCCTGCCCTCACCTGCCCTGGCCTTTACGCAGCGCGTCGTCGCAAGACGGAGAATTTTTCCGGACCAGATTGAGTAATTGGATTCACATTTTTGCGACCCGCAAATCCCGCCCCGCCGGCTTGGCACATGGCGTGCTTATTCCTCGAAATCGCTTGGTTTTTTACTGCGTTTACGGTCTTTTAGGGCCCTTCTGAAGGAGGGTGTTCGATGCGACTTGTGAGCACCAACACACAACACGCAAACCCGCGTGCTCCGCGTAGCCGGTCGGCTTTCGGTCCGACCGGTCTTCGGGCCGGCCTATTTTCCCTGAGCCTGCTCTCTGGCGCCTGCACCCCAGGGCTCGCCCCCGAGAGCGATGACCTGGATGGCGATGTCCACCCGCAGACGATGTTTGACCGATTGGTCAAGCGCGACCTGATCAAGGACTGCGCCACCTGCCACTCCATCGCGCAGGGCTCGGTGATGCCGTTTCTGACGCCGGGCATGGAATACCAAGCGATCACCGGCTACAAGGGCGGCTCGTTCCTGACCGACCCGGCGATTCAGAGCTTGCTCTTGCAGAAGGGCCAGCACGCTGGACCGCCGCTTTCGCCGGTGGAAGCCGACGCCGTCAAGGCCTGGATCGAAGCCGAAGCCGCGACGCGACCGGGCATGAACAAGTCGGGCCTGATGCCGACCGTTCCGCTCATGGCCGGCGAGTACAACATGAGCTTCGAGACGATTGCGCCGGTGCTCGACCCGCTGGCCAATGTGACCTTCACGCTGAGCGAAGAAGACAACCGCATCTTCCGCATCTCGGCGTTGAAGCTGACCGCCGGGCCCTCATCGGGCATCCGCTTCAAGCACCCGCGGTTTTACTTCCTGTCGGCCAAGGGCACGGTCCTGGATCCCGCCGATACGCTGACCAATGTCGACCTGACCGTCGCTGCCGGCAAGACCGCAACGATCGGCGGCGGCACCGTCATCCTGACGCAAGCGCCCGAGAGCCTGCGCTCGCGCATGGGCATTGCCTTCGAGCTTTTAGAGAAGGTGAACCCGATGGGGATGATGGAGATCAAGTGCAAGGCCTTCAACCTGTTTAACCCGGCGGTGAAGAACGAGCTTCAGCCCTGCGCGCAGAGCTGTCACGCCCCCGGTCGCAACAACACCGCCAACGGTGCTTTCAACATGGAAGCCTCGCTGTCGGGTGACGACAAAGTGCTGCAGCAGTTCTGTCTCAATACGCTCGGCCGCGTCGATCGCGCTGCCCCGCGCAACAGCATCCTGATCAAGCAGATCACGCCCGCGGCTCAGGGCGGCACCCCCAACCACCCCTACAAGCAGGGCGACGGCAACGCCTTGCAGCGCTTTGCCAACGCGATTGATGCGTGGGCCAAGGGCGAGAAGTAACTGCAGAGCCTCCCTTTGCAAGCTGGAGGAGTCATGAAAGCGAAACCGAGAATTCTTCTATCGTTGGCCCTCGCCGCTCCCCCCCTGCTCGCTGCGTGCGCAGGTGGAGCCCAGTCGGGGGGAAAGCCGATCGACCCCGGCACCGGCAATAGCATGCAGGCCGCCGTCGTCACCCGCATTGACTACGAAGAGGCGCTGCGCTCCGCCGCCATCAAGCTGACCGGCAACTATCCGACGCTCGCCGAGATCAAGCGGGTCCGCGATGCCGCCGAGAGCAGCCGGGCTGGCGAGTACGAAAAGCTCCTCGACGAGTACATGGCGCGACCGAGCTTCGGCGCGCAGCTGCTGTCGTTCTTCCGCGACACCTACAAGATGGGCGGCAGCGATATGCGCGGGGGCACGCAGGTGAACTTCGAGTTCGCCCCTGCCTTCGCCGCCAGCCTGGTGGTGAACGAAAAGCCGTTCACCGACATCGTCACGGCGACGCGCGACACCTGCCAGAACTTCGACGAGAAGACCGGCAAGTTCACCGCCGCCAACTGCCCCAACCAGAGCGCAGTCGGCGTGCTGACCGATGCCGGTGTGCAGGCGCAGTTCTTCTCGTCGATGGCTTTCCGGCGCGCGCGCTGGGTGCAAGAGACGTTCATGTGCCGCAAGTTCCCGGCCGAGACCGCCGGCACGCCGCAGCCGCGTCCCGGGGGCAGCTACACCTCGCCCTGGGACTACGGCTCGATCACCGGCAAGCTGAATAACAAGAACGCCAAGATCGACTTCCAGGACGACAAGTCGATCGTCTGCGCCAACTGCCACACGACGCTGAACCACGTCGCGCCGCTGTTCGCGCGCTTCGGCGTAAACGGCGCGCTGACCACCAGCATCCAGGTCAAGGTGCCGATCCCCAACGAGCCGACCGCCACCATGGCCGACTGGCTACCGAGCAGCGAGACCACCGCGTGGCGCTTCGGCAAGCCGGCCGCTGATCTGCCCGCCCTGGGTGCCGCCATCGCTGCCGATCCCGACTTCGGCAAGTGCCTGGCGAGCCGGGTGTGGAACTGGGCCCTATCGCGGCCCGACGTCGTCGAAGACGGCGCGTTCTTGACCGACGAGCTGGCCAACAAGCTGGTCGCCGATCTCAAGAGCAACAACTGGAACGTGAAGAAGCTGGTCCGCAGCGCCTTCACCAGCGACAGCTTCATTCGCTACTAGCGCGCATGGCACCAAGGAGAACCATCATGGCCAAGAACTTCGTGCTACCCAGCTTGGGCCTGAGCCTTGTGGCAGCGCTCGGCCTGGCAAGCTGCGACAGTGCCCAGATCGATCTGCCGGTTGACCCGCTGCTCCTGCCACAGCAGGAACGGGGCCCCGACTACGGCCTCGATCACGACGAGATCCTCGACAACGTCGGCGACATCTTCAAAGACGGTCGCCAGCTGACGCAGGCCGAGGGCGAGAAGCTGCACTCCTGCGGCAAGCTGCGCTACGACACCTTCGCCCGCATCCTCAAGAGCCGCGGCCTCAACATCGACAACAACAACGCCGGCAGCGTCGGTGCACTTTTGAAGCGCGCCCAGCCGGTGTGGGGCGTCGCCAACTTCTTCGCCCGCGTCCCGGAAGCGACCCGCAATAGCACCAGCAGCCTGGTCAGCCTCGAAGACGTGATGATCGCGATGGCCGAAGAGCTGATCACGACGACCAACTCGGAAGGCGCGTGGATGAGCGGTGACTGCCAGGGTGCCAAGCTCTTTGACGGCAAGACCTGCAACCGCGACGGCCTGGCCTGCCTGGTTGGCTCGACGCCCAGCGATCGCCAGATCGATCTTTGCAACAACATGACCAGCGACACCAGCGCCGGTGTTGCCGACGAGCTGACGCGCAAGCGCCTGGCCGTAGCGGCCATCGCCGGCGTTGCGTTCCTTTGCGACTAAAGAGGGCCTAGCCATGACACAGAATCGAGACATCGGCCTCCGCGGGACCTCGCGCCGGGACTTCATCCGTGGCGTATTCGCAGCCAGCGCCGCGCTTGGGCTTGGCCCGCTGCGTGCGCTCGACATGCTGGAAAAGATGGGCGGCAGCGCGCTTGCCGACGCGGCCAAGCCGAACTTTATGGTCAACATCGTGCTGGGTACCGGCGCGCTGTCGCGGGCGACGGTCATCTGGCCGGTGCGCCAGGTCATCGAGGCGAACGACCCCAGCTTCGCCATCGACGGTCCGGTCGACACCCGCTTCCGCAAGGCGCAGCTCAAGAACGGCCGCACCCTGTACAACCGCGTTGTCGACGGCAAGCCGGTCTTCGAAGGCAAGCCGTGGACGGTGTTTGTCGCTGGGCAGAGCAACGCCCACTCGACCTTCCAGAACAACACCGTGCAAATCACGCAGGGCGGCAATGCCAACATCTTCGCCGCCTCGGCCGCCATCCAGAGCGCGCTGCATGCGCTGATCCCGGCCATCGGTGTCCAGCGCGGTGGGCAGAGCCCGCTGTTTGCGCCCGCCCCGCCCGGCACGCCGTCGCCGTCGAACGTCCCCGACGGACGGGCCATGGTCGGCCTGTTCTCGTCGTCGGCCTCGACGCTGATGACCCGCCTGCAGCCGGACAACAACCGCGCCCTGTTCCAGCAGTACTACGCCGCCTTCCTGGGCCTGGCCAAGTGGGCCAAGCATCCGGCGTACGATCGCGTCCGCACCGACGTGCGCACGGCGATGAGCCTCGTCGTCAAGAACCTGGCCACCGAGCTTCAGGTCAAGCCCGGTCAGGTGCAGCAGTGGGGCGGCTCGATCGCGCAAACCGACGATCGCCTGCGCGCCATCACCGAGGTGCTGATCGTCACCGCCAACGCCTTCCGCCTGGGCCTAACGGCGCAGGTGACGCTGCCGGCCTTCAACGACGATCCGCACGGTGCCTTCGCCGGCAACCCGACCGAGCTCTTCGACGGCTTCGCTCGCTCGCTGGTGTCGTTCCAGGGCGAGCTCGACAACACGCAGGACCCGATCATGACCAGCAAGCGGGTCGGCGATCGCCTGGTGATGACGCTGTCCGGCGACACCACCAAGGATCCCTTCCAGCGCAGCGGCTGGCCCGACGGCACCCCCGGCGGCATGAACCTGCTCTTCGTGCAGGGCAACGGCCTGATCCCGCACGGCTGGTTCGGCGACGTCAACCCCGGTGGCCGCGTGAACTGGGATCCGACGACCGGCGCCAACAATGGCAACGTCCCCACCGCCGACTGCACCAGCGCCGCCTGCGCCGCCGTGCTCTATGCCGTCTC
>DAORCZ010000348.1:0-7889 GCA_035345735.1 Pseudomonadota bacterium
CTGACATCGGATTTGGGTCCCGGCGATCCCGAACTAAAGATTAATATAGAAATCGATGGGGTGTCTGGCGAGGGGCGGCCATATTCGAGAAAATTGGCCTCGGGAATGTTCTACTTATTTGAAGCGCAGAAGTTCTTGTCCGGCGATACGGACGGTAAAAAATCAGAAAGGAAGGAACCAATCTATCTTGAGATCGCCCCCGGGCGCCCAGCGGACGCAGACCCAGTTCCGCTTCCAGCTGCCGAAATTAGACGCCTGATACTGTCGATTCTACCTGGCGATGCCGACTTATTAGCGTTTTGCATGGATTACTTTCCAAAGGTATGTCAGCGCTTTGGAGATAACATGGATAGCTTGACAAAAATAAACTGGTTGCTGAGGTTGGAATCGCAAGAGGATATTCTAAAACATCTCAGTAGTCACTCCCCGGATGTCGTTGCTAAGTATATGAATAAAAATACTGAATCAACCGACCGGTGGCGGCACATCTTGTGTCCTCTGCGGCTCCAGCCTCCCGGATTCCGGGAGGGGAGAAATCTGTCAACGGCAGGTAAGCAGGTGGGCGGAATGGCCAGGGAGGTTGGGCTTTGTGCGGGCTATGGCGCGACGTAGGTGGCCTTGGGGTCCTGCTTGCAGGAGCTCATGACGGCGGCGGCGTCGGCGTAGGGGCCACCGGAGTAGAACCAGGTGGTGACGGTGATGCCGGGGCTGGTGGTGCTGCAGCCGCCGACGGCGCTTGCGCGGGGGCAGCCGGCGCTGGCCCAGAGGGCTCCGGGGACGCTGGTGCACGAGTCCTTGTAGGCGGCCTGCACGGTGGCGTCGCCGATGTATTCCTGACAGTAGAGGGTGGGGCGGATGCCAGCGGCCGGGCGGTAGTCGCACGAGGCAGCATTTGGCGTCGTGCTGCCGCCGCCTCCGGAGTCGCCGCCGCAGCCCGCAGAGAGAGCGGGGAGGGCGGTGGCCAGCAGAGTCACAAGCGGCAGAGAGGGGAGGGATCGGATGTTCATCGGGACCTCGTGCGGAGAAAGGGGGCGAGCGTTTTTCAGGAGCCGCGATACGTCGAGTAACCAAACGGCTGCAAGAGAAGCGGGACGTGGAAGTGTTCGGCCGCGTTCTTGACGGAAAATTCGATGGTGACCGAGGGATAGAACGCCTCGACGCTGCGGGCCGCAAAGTAGGCACCGACCTGAAACTGCAGTCGATACAGGCCGGGCTGCAGCACGACGCCTTCGGGTAACAGAGCCGGGACGCGGCCGTCTTGGTTGGTGGTGGCGGTCGCGAGGCGAGCGTAGGACTCGCCTTCGCGGCGATCGAGCAGGACCTCGACGCCGGCGGCGGGGCGGCCACGCGTCGTGTCCAGGATGTGTGTGCTGATTCCCATTTCGATTCTCCGTCGCTTACTTGAGCGCCGCGCCCTGCTTGACCCAGGCGCCCAGCGTCGCGCGTTCTTCTTCGGTGATGTTGGTCAGGTTGCCGAGCGGCATGACTTTGGTCTCGACCGCTTGCACATAAATCTGGGCCGCGTGCTGCTTCATCAGCGTCGGCGAATCCAGCATCAGACCCTTGGGCGCGACGCTAAAGGCGGGATGCGTGGGGTGGCTGGCGTGGCAGGGGACACAGCGCGTCAGCACCACTTCTTGTGCGCGCGCAAACGGCACCGGAGTCCCCGAAAGCTCGACGTGGTGATTGGCCGGCTTGGTCAAGATCACGACGCCGATCAGCGATCCAAGCAGCGCCAGCAGCACCAGCGGCTTCGAATCCGTGCGCTGGATCATCACGATCTTGAGCGCCACGCCAAAGACCACCAGCAGCGTCAGCGCCAGCCAGGCGTGCTTGCTTCCATAGGTCGAGGGAAAGTGATTGCTCAGCATCATGAACAGCACGGGCAGCGTCAGGTAGTGGTTGTGCACTGAGCGCTGCTTGGCGCGGACACCGAGCGCCGGGTCAGGACGACCGCCGGCATGGGTCGCCGCGAGCAGCGCCTTGGCCGACGGAATGATGCGCAGAAAGACGCTGCTGGCCATGATCGTCCCCAGCATCGCCCCGACGTGCAGAAATGCCGCGCGTCCCGAAAATAGGTGGGTCAGGCCGTAGGCCGTGGCGGCGATCAAAGCGAGGCCGACGCCGGCAAAGGCGCGGTTGTTGCGCACGAGCGGCGTTCGACACAGCCCGTCATAGACGAGAACCCCCGCCGCCAGCAGGCCGACGCTGCAGCCGACGGCCTGGGCCGGCGATAGGTCGCGGACCGCGCGGTCGATCAGGAAGGATGCGCCGCCCAGCCAGTAGACGATGCCCAGCAGGACAAAGCCGGTGAGGAAGGTGGAATAGGACTCCCACTTGAACCAGTAGAGCGTCTTGGGAATCTCGCTCTGCTGCAGCGTGCGGCGCTTGATGACCTCGTAGAACGCGCCCGAGTGGGTCATCCAAAGCTCGCCGGCCACGTCGCCCTCGCGCGGCTTCGACGAGGGCGAGAGGTGACTGTCGAGCCACATGAACAGAAAGGAATCGCCGATCCACATGATGGCCGCGATGACGTGCAGCCACCGAACGAGCAGATTCAACCACTCCTGAACCGCAGAAAGCATGCCGCGGAGGATAGGCGATTCGTCGGTCCGGTGACTAGCCTGGACTCGCGCGACGGGCGACCCGCGCCGGGCTTTGCACATCAGACGTCACCCCGCGCCGGGCCGCGATTCTGTTAGCCTACCGCTCCTGCGCGTGCCCAGGCCGATCAAAAGACCGATGAACAGACCGCGGGCAGGGGAGCGGCCCTCCGACGGAGGGATGCCCACCGGACCCGGCATCGGGGCCGATCGCGAAGCGCAGCGCCTGCAGCTTCAGACCACCCTGGATGGCCAGAAGTCGCGGGCCGAGCGCAATCGCCTGGGGCAGTTTGCGACGCCGACCACGCTGGCTCTCGACCTCCTGCGCTATGCCCAACACCTGCTGCCGTCGCGGGGCAAGGTCCGCTTTCTTGATCCGGCGCTCGGTACCGGCGCGTTCTATTCCGCGCTGCGCGCTGTGTTTCCCGCCTCGCGGATCGTCGGAGCCCTGGGGTTCGAGGCCGACCCGCACTATGGCAAACCCGCCGCTGCGTTGTGGGGCGATGCGGGGCTGGTGCTGCGACTGGAAGACTTCACGCAGGCGCTCGCCGTGCCGGAGCACACGCTGCTGATCTGCAACCCGCCGTACGTCCGCCACCACCACCTGTCCCCCGACGAAAAACAGCGCCTGGCGCAGCGCACCTGGGAAGCCAGTGGCATGCGCCCCGGCGGTCTGACCGGACTTTATGGCTACTTTTTGGGGCTCTGTCATGCCTGGATGGCCGACGGGGGGCTTGCCGGCTGGCTGATCCCCAGCGAGTTCATGGATGTGAACTACGGCGCCGAGCTTCGTCGCTATCTGCTGACGCAGGTGACGCTTCTGCACATTCATCGCTTCGATCCTCGCGAGGTGCAGTTCGCGGATGCGCTGGTGTCCTCGGCCGTAGTCTGGCTGCGCAAGTCGCCGCCTCCTCCGGCTCACACCGTGCGCTTCAGCTTCGGCGGAACTCTGCAGGCGCCGGCGGTGTGTCGCGAAGTGCCGGCTGCC
Source organism: Pseudomonadota bacterium (assembly GCA_035345735.1). Classification (GTDB taxonomy): domain Bacteria; phylum Myxococcota_A; class Polyangia; order Palsa-1104; family JAEUJZ01; genus JAEUJZ01. Next base: position 3,592 of record DAORCZ010000348.1, read on the forward strand.
GAGCTCCAGCGCGAGCGCAAGTGGTCGCGCTTTCCGCAGGCCGAGCCGCGTGCGCACCACCTGGTGCCGACTCTCGGCGACTTCTTTCAGATCCGCCGCGGCCTGGCGACCGGCGACAACGCGTTCTTCATTCTCCCGGAGCGGGCGCTGACCACGCATCGCCTCCCTGCCGAACTGTTCACGCCGATCCTGCCGAGCCCACGTGATCTGCCGCTCGCCGAGGTGCACGCCGATGACGCTGGCTTGCCGATCCTTCCCGAGCGCCTGTTCCTGCTCGATACGCGGCTGAGCGAAGCGGTGATTGCCGCTGACTATCCGACGCTATACGCCTACCTGCAGGCCGGCCAGGCGCGCGGCCTGCACCTGCGCTACCTATGCCGTCACCGCACGCCGTGGTACGCGCAAGAGAGGCGTCCGGCCGCTCCCATCGTCTGCACGTACTTGGGACGCAGCGATGGCGGCAGCCGTCGTCCGTTTCGCTTCATCCGCAATCGATCGCGGGCCACCGTCGCCAATGTTTATCTGGCGATGTATCCCAAGCCGCGACTGCGCGCGGCGATGGCGCAAGATCCGCGGCTCATCGATCGGGTGTGGGAGCTTTTGCAGGGCATCCCCACCGCTCAGCTTCTGGGCGAAGGCCGCGTCTATGGCGGGGGCCTGCACAAGCTGGAGCCGCGCGAGCTTTCCAACGTCGCCGTGCCGGCTCTCGCGGAGTGGGTGCAGGAGCCAGCAGGTGCCCCCGCTGCGAGCGAACTCGACGAGACGCACTGACGCCGGGCCGTGATGGCACGGGCAGCGCGTCGGCTGTTGCTAGGGGGCGGCGACGCGCGCAAAGACGTGGATGCGGTTGATGCCGCCGTCGGGAAACGTGAGAATTCGCAGCTGGTCGGTCGTGATCAGCGGCGCCTCTGGCAGGACGAAGGTCTTGTGATTGCCGGCAAAGGCCTTCACCGCCACCCGGCCCGTGAGGTCGCGCCACTCGTCGCTGACTCGGGCGAAGATCTGCACCTCGGCCGGGTTGTTGTTCACAAAGAACGTGAAGTCGAGCTCGATGCGCAGAAGCGGGATGCACGCGCCGAGCGCGAGGATCACTTCTTCGTGATGACCGGCGGTGCGGCTGCGCGCCGACTCCAGCCCGTCGAACATGTGCAAGGGCGGGAAGGGCGAGATGACCTGAATCGCCGGGCCGTAGTGTTCGTTGGTGGCGCGCACCAGGCGTCCGCCGTACGCGGCACAGGCCCAGTCGATCTCGGCTGGTGGAGTGCGGCGGATGTTCTCGGCGATCTCGGCCGCCGTCGGCTGATAGGGCAGGGTCAGCGGCTTGCGGCTCGCCGGCACGGCATCGGGATAGCGCTGTGCCTTCGCTTGCGCCAGCGGCACAAAAGCGCGCACCAGTTCGCCAGGCAGATCGTCGGGCAGCTCGCCATAAAGTCCCAGGCGGGTCAGTCCCCCGTCGGGAAACATCTGGACGCGGATCGCGATGAAGGGACCGTGCAGCTGCCCCAGATCGATGTGGATGCGGCCGTGGCCAACCATCGCGGTGCGCGGCAGGAGCTCCTCCCAGTCGCTGTCCTGTGCCCGGCGCGCCAGGAGCCGCACCGTCGGCGCTTGGTTGCCATCGTGGAAGCGGGTGGATAGGAAGACGTAGCGGACGCGGGCGGGCGCGGCGAGCTTTAGATCCAGCTCATCGTGATCCTGCGGGTTGTGACGCGCCGTCTCCCAGCTGTCCATGATCTTGCCCTGCCGGCCAAACAGCGTCGGATCGAAGACCGGCTCGTAGGGGCTGATCAGGTTGGCGGCGCGGGCGAAGCGCTGGTTGCTGACGCGCAGGATCGTTGCGCCAGACAGCACGCAGAAGTCGGCGAGCAGCGACTTCTGCCCCGGCCGCGCGATCTCTTCCGGCAGCGTCGGCAAGAAGGCGCGGAAGATGAGGTCTTTGTAGCCCAGATTGACGATCTGTTCTTGCTTGAGGTGCGAGTAGTCGAACGTGCCGCCCAGCCGCCCCGCATCGACACCCCCCAGGCCGAGGTGGCGAATCAGAAGCTGCGCCATCTCGGCGATGGCCAGCACGCCGCGGTTGTCGCCGTTTACCAAGATCACAAAGCCGCTGTCGGCGTCGGGGCCAGCGATGACGTACAGGTAGATGGCGCGGAATCCTTCGTTCGCGCCCTGGTGGACGATGACGCGGTTGTCGCCGGCTTCGAGGACAAACACCCCGAGCCCGACATCGCAGCCCATAAACTCGCGGCAGCCCAGATCGCGCCCGTGCACGAGCTGCACTGCCGTGTCGTGGCTGATCGCCGCCGACCCCTCGCGATTCGCGAAGGCCCGGCCGAGGTGGCGCAGAAACGCCAAGGTGTCGGTGGCGGTGCTGACTGCGCCGGCGGCACAGGCAGGAAACAGCAGCCGTCCGGCTGGCACGCGCTCGCCATCGTCAAACCAGCCGTCGGCGAAGCGGCGGTCCGGTCGGTTCCTGCCGTCGAAGCTCAGGTGGCGGAGTCCCAGGCGCTGCAGAAACGGCGGCGTCAGCGCATGGATCGATGCGCCGGCCAGCGTCTCGATCAGGTGCTCCAGCACCAGGAAGCCGCCGCCGGAGTATTGGAAGCGCGAGCCGGGCTGACTTACGACCTGGATCGGATCCTCGCGGCCCGGCGCTGAGCTCCGCACGATATCGGCGATCGGCGGCAGCGCGCGGTCGGCCGGCACGCCGTGCACGTAGTGGCGATTCAGCGCCTGATGATTCATCAGGTGCGCCACCGTCACCGCATCCCCCCAGGCCGGATCGCCCGTCGAGGTCAGCCGGAAGTCCGCCCCCGCCTCCTGAAACAGCGCATTGACGGATGCGGACAGCGGAATCCCGCGCGCCGCGAAGAACTCCAGCGCAAAGGCACTGGCCACCGTCTTGCTCAGCGAGGCGATCTCGAACAGCGTGTCCGCCGCGATGGCTTCGCCGCCTGGTCCCGACTCGCCGATGCAGACGGTCTGCGGTTCACTGCGCCGACAGATGGCCAGCTGTACCCCCGCGATGCCGTGTCGCTGCCGCACGGCCGAAAGCTCCGCCAGCCCCGCGTCCAGCGGCTCAGCAACGATGCGCTGCTGCGCGATCTGCCACAGCGCCGCCTTGGCCCCCTCGATCTCGACCTCGCGGGGTTGCTCCAGCCGCGCCTGCAGCACCGTCAGAAGCTCGCCCGATGTACGGCCGCGCGCCGCGACCAGGAACTTGAAGCCGAAGCGCGCAAGGTAGGTCGCGCCAAGCTCAGCCAGGCGCCGCCGGTCCGCGGCTTCGCCCTCGGACACCAGCCGCTGCTCTTGTCGCGCGCGTGCATCCAGCGTCCGCGGTGCCTCGCCGATGTTGCCGTGAAAGCTCGCCGCTTCGACGATTTCCTCGACGGAAAAGCTCGCCACCAGGGCCGCGCCGGCCGGCAGATCGAGCAGCGGCTTTTCGGCCAGCGTGCGGGCAAAGCGGGTCGCACCGCAGCGCTCGAAGTAGTAGTTGAAGCGCGCGACATAGGGATCGATGGCGTAGCGCGCCGGATCGACGGTCATCGCGGCCGAAAGCGGATTGTCCGCCTCGCGCACCGCCGGCACGGTAAACGGCAGCAGAAGCTGCGTCGCGAACTCGACCGGCTCGGCCGCCGTCATCAGCTGCAGCATCAGGTGGAAGGCCACCGGATACCACTTCGCGGTGCGGTCATCGTATTTGACCTGGACGATCTTTTTGCCGTCCGACAGGTCTTTCCGAATGAAGCGCAGCTCTTCATGGGCAATGCGCAGAAAGTCGGGCAGGGATACCCGACCATGGCGGATCTCATGCCAGACTTCCCAGCGCGATCGTTCGGCGGTCGCCAGGTCGTCCATCACCCGGACGGGAATGCCATCGATGACCGTCGGTAAAGCGACACAGCCATTGCCGCTTAGCCAATCGGTTAGATATTGCAATATCTGAAACACATTATAACGAACTTCGTCGGGGTGGTGATTGGCGATAAAATCGGACTGTTTGATATCGGCGACCAGGAGCGATCGCACGTAGCCGGGGTCGGCGGGGTCGAGGCCGGCGATGTCGTGGCCGCGCAGGAAGGCGTCGACCTCGGCGCGGTAGGCGTCGGTGAACAGGGCTGCCGTCAGGGCAAACAGCGGTCCCTCATCGCCCGCCTGGAACTTGCGATAGGCGGCGAGCAGGGCCAGCCCCAGACGGACAAAGTCGGGGTGGGCCACCCAGTAGCCGGTTAGCTCGCGCCTAAGCTGCGTGATGACGTCTTTGACGAAGCCGCGCAGCGTCACCTGGAACGACGGGC
>DAORCZ010000349.1:0-7883 GCA_035345735.1 Pseudomonadota bacterium
CTCGGCGCGAATCGTCTGAACTCCCGCCTGACTCATTAATGCGCCTTCTGCTTTCAATGAAATATCATTTGCGCTTGAAAGATGAACGCCTTCCTTGCCATGTATGGTGACTTGGTTACCTTCCAGATAAAGTGCATCGTTGCATTTAATTGCTAATGAATTACATTCCAATATAAGACCATGCGGAGTCAGTCTGATTGTGATGCTTTGATTGTTATGGACATTGGCGACTCTGATGCTGCTTTCGTGGGCATCGCGAATTACAGATAATCGATGCTCCTCTAGTATTATATCTTTGTATTTTCTCGTCCTCCCAATCGAGTTCATTGGCTTCTTTTTAAGAACGGCATGTTGCTTATCTTTCGTCGCAGCCTTCATCGCGTCATTGTCCTTTTGGAATTCTTGCGTCAATGTCCGCTCTAATCAGATCTCCACTCTGCTCACTTACAAGAAAGAACACGGAACAAAATATCGTTCAAGTTATTTTTATAGATGAGCACGCTATGTTGTGAAGTAGCGAACTCATCTAAATCAAACTGCTCTAACTGCAGGAAGCAATTCCACATGGGAAACTGCACGCGGGAAGCACACGACGAAGCGGCGGCGTCCCCCGGTTACATTTGCATAATAGATAGATAGATGACTTAGTACTGCTAGCACGCGCCCGACGCCCCCGCCCAGGCGCTCCCGCACCAAAGCACGCCTTGACCTACCTAGGGGACCGCCGTAGGGCGGGCGCTATCGTGAACAGAGACGAGCGCATGGGGCCGGATGCCGACGGCAAGATGGCGAAGATCACGCCGCGCGTCTGGGCGCAGGCCAGAGGGGCGCCAGTTTCGTCCAGCATCCAGCCCGCCTGTGGCCGCGTCTCGTACACCACCTATCACACGCAGCCGACCGCCGAGGTCTACGACCCGCGGCAGCCGCAGGTTCTGGCCCTGCTCTTCTGGATCCTGGAAGTTGGTGTCTGCATGGACCCGGTTGTGATCGGCTAGCGGCGAGTCGGAATGGACCGGCCAGGGACTGCCGCACCGCCGCCCCGCGTTCCCCGCTGGGCGCGGCGGTTGGGGGCCTGCTTCCGTCGGTGAACGCGGGCCATTTTTTTTTGATTCTTCCGGAGCGCTGGTCGCCCTATCTTCGATTCTGGGGCAGGGGGATGCCCGCGCGCTGCGGCCCGAAAGAGAGGACGCAGCCGTGCTTCTGCTCCGCCGTATTTGCCCCTGCGATACGGTCCATTTCAGTGAGATCCCATGAATACCGACCAGCTAGCGAGACTAGCCAAGACCGTCGCCAGGAATATTCGCCAAGCGATTCCGCGCAGTGCCAACCGACAGTGGTCCGAGGAGGGGGGAAAATCGACGTGGCTACAGCGGCAAGACGAGATTCCCAGCCATGTTCGCTTGCTGCACACCTTGGTGCGCACCGCGTCTTCGCCCAATCCGGCGGCGACGGTAAACGCCATGAACGTCAAGATCGGTGGCGCGCTGGACAAGCTGGTCAAGCGGCGCAAGAAGAAGGTTTTGGGAATTACCTATAAGACTAAATATGATCCGGTGACTGTTCATGATTTAAAGCGAATTATTTTAGAATTTATGAATGCCGAAGGAGTTGACTTAAGATATCGAAATCGCGACGATGAACTTCGTTACTGTGCTGATTTTGGCGATCGATTGGCGATTTATCTTAATAATCGCGGATACCGAAAATTTGTGAGCAATGCTCATGGCGGGAATCGCGTGCTGTGGTCTGGCGATCGCGTCATTGATAACCTGAATTCTGATTTGTTAGAACATCAGCGTATGGGGAAGTTTAATGTTGATATGCGTAGTTTTGGCGATACCGGGGCAGATTTGACGCTGCCTCTGGAATACGTGCTTGGCAACGCGCGCAACGCGCTTAAGTTCCGCATCGGCAACTGCGAAGAGCTGGCCAGCGTCGCATTCGCCATGCTGCTCCTTTGCAAACGCTCGCAGCACGATTCGATCGACACGGGCGACGAGGCGATCTCGATGGAGCTGGCCTATATCAAGTCGCCGCCGCCTGAGAGTGCGTCGCACTTCTTTGTGATCCTCAATCGCCCAAATTTCGATACGTCCTTTATCGAGGATGACAAGGACAACTGGGCTACTGATCCGGATACAGTGATTTGTGATCCCTGGATCAGTGATACTGGCCTGGGGGGCTCCATCACCAAAAACTTAGCCGAAATGCGAGAGCTGCGTGATTGGATCTTTCAGAGCCGTATCTGCGTACGCGCCACCGCGCGGCTCGGTGGCCATCTGGGAATGATTCGCGCCAAAGACGAGCACTTCTACTACATTCCCTAAGCGTGTCCCCGCTCGCCAACGGTCGAAGCAGATAACAACACATGGCAACGGCCCGGAGGGTATTTTGTTGTTGCGAGGTACGTTCCCGTCCCAACCCTTCGCCGATCTTGTTCAGGTATGGCGACGGCACATAAACGCCAGGAGGAGAGTGCGCAGACGGGTTTGGCGCGTGGATGGGGCGGCAAAATGGACGATAGTGGCTACTCTGTATTTACTGGCGTCAGAAGGGCGACCAAACATTGCTCGATACCATCGCTGCCGAGCACCGCGTAGAGCCACGGCGCAAGCTCGGCAGCGTACGCAGCCAGCAGGTGCGCACGCGTTTGCGGCGTGGCCTGCATGATGGAGAGCGCGGCGACCAGCACGTCGCGCGCGAGGGGCTGCGGGACGTGCGCAAGCACCGGGCGCAGGATGCGCAGATAGTACTGCGCGTGTTCATGTAACGAGCGGGCGACGAACTCGAAGGCGATGGACAGCGCCTCGGAACAGAGCTCGGGTTCGCACTTCGCCACTTCCAACAGCACCGCCACCGCACCCGGCGCTTGCAGATGATGCCCGGCTGCGAAGATTACGCGACGCGCCTCGCCGGCGCGACAGAGCAGCGGCACTGCTTTTTGTAGCGCGACCGCGCGATCTTCAGGCCAGCGCAGCGCAGAAATCGCGGCGCGCGCCTGGGCCGCCGTTTCCGCAAGAAGTGCTCCAGAGAGATGCGGTGCGATGGCGCTGAGGATTGCCATGGTCGATTGCGGCGAAGGCCGCGCCGCTGCGGCAATCGCTGCCCGTCCTTCGCCAAGTGCCGCCAGTCGTGACAGCAGCGCAGCGCTTGCCGCGATTCCGTAGTCTGCCGGCGACTGACTCCAGCTCTGCTGTTTGATTCGATCGAGGCAGTGCTGGGTGGCTTCAAGCGAGAGCCGTGGGGCCAGCGAGACCAGGGACTGGCCGCCGTCGAAGGGTAGCCGGGCAATGGTGTGCGCTATCTGTTGATCGAGCGCTTCGGCGCCGGGCTCTTCAGCGGGCTCGCTTTGCTGGGTTGGGAGAGAGCCTGCTTGCGAGGCTTCTCGCTTTTTCCTGCGCGCAGCCACGGCAGCCGGTGCAAGCTCGCTGGCGCGCTGTGCATAGACGCGTTGCTTATCGGGCGGCAGCACGTCCGCGAGATCGCAGAGCGCCGTGGCCACGGCATCCTCTTCGTGGAGCTCCGCGGTCTTGCGCAGCAGAGCCTCTGCCTGCGGCCGGCGTTCAGCGGCAGGCAGGTGGCGCACGCAAAGCGGTTCGTACTCGCGGAAAGGACGAGCAGGAAAGGACAGAGACAACTGCAGCTCGCCGTGGCGTGGCCAGTATGGATCCTCTTGCTGATAGGATGTCACACGATGTGCCGCTTCATCGGCGCGCAGCTGTTTGATGGCCACTCGGGCTGCGTGTTCCTGCTGGCCCGCGGACAGAATCGGCAACAGCGACAGCATGCCAAGTGCGCGATGACAGTCCGATAGCGCGGCTACAGCATCGAATGCTGCTGACTGCAGCTTCGGATGTCCGGCTGCAAGCTGCGTCCGCCACAGCGCAGTCTCGAGCGGCTGGCCGCGCCGCGCAAGCAGGTCGATCACTTCTTGAAAGTACGCGGTAGGAAGCGGCGCCGGCACCTTGAACCCAATCAAGGAATGTTGTGAGAGCGCGGCAACCACCGTGTCCAGCCACTCGCGTGCAGCCGCCGGCTTTTGCGCCTCTGGCAGATGCGGATAGACGTGGGCAAGCCCCTGTGCGCGGGGAAACTCGAGCAGCTCACGCTGGGCCAGTGACCGCGCGTGTTCCCATTCTCCGGCGCGTGCGAGGAGTCCCAGCAGAGCGCAGTGCCAGCCGATGTCATCGGGGTGGAAGTGCTCTTCGATGAGCGCGAGGAAGCGCTGCCGCCGCGGTCTGTCGGCGGTGCGGGCAGCAAGAAGCAGACAGACTGCGGCATCCTCGCCCTTGCGAATGTCGGCGACCCATTCCTGTAGATGATCGAGCAGCGGCTCGCGTACGGTGCCCGGTAGATGCTCGATGACGGCAGAGAGCACGAGGGCCTGATTGCCGTAAGTCAGCGTCGCCAGTCGTGGGGGGACTTCGGCTGCTGCACCGAGCGCACACAGCCGCGTCGCGACCGCAGCCAGCCCAGCTGTCTGTTCTCGCCAGCCGCCCGGCGGCAGCCGCGCTACCCCGTTCGCGAGCACCTGCCGCGCCTGATCGAGCGATAGGAAGGGCGCTAGCGAGACGAGTACCGGGGCCGACACGACACCGTGTGCATCGGCGACACGGCGCAGCACTTCATCAACGGACAGAAGCCGACACTCCAGCCAGAGCGGCAGACAGGACGCCGGAATGGCCAAACGCAGACTTTCCTTTGTCGCAGCCCGCAGCAGCGCCGTAAAGCGCGAGAGCAGATCCGCACCGTTTACGATTTGCGAGGCAAGGGGCGGTGCCGCCATCATGGACGCTGACCAGGGAAGTCAGGGCTTCTGTCGGAGTCCTGTGTCCAAAATTCTGAAACTCCCATCTGTCTCGAACTCGCGCTTGGAATCCGCGCACAAACCAGAATCGTATTACTCTACCGCGTTTGTGCAGCGCATTGATTCCGGAATATCCATCGCTTTGCAGTGTGCCGGAATAGTCCGAAAGCAGACTCTGAATCGGAGCCCCGCTCCAGCTTGGCGTGTACTCATAGAAAACCAGCGGCGCATCCCTGGCGGCCACAGGTTGGGCAGTTAACCTGTGTTCCCCCCTTGTCTCGCACGGCAGCCCGGCCAGTGTCTCCCATCGCTGGTTGGATCTGGTTCCTATTTCATGTCGATAGGGACATAGCAGCCGCCTTGGCAGCGTAGGCCGCCACTCTGGGTTCCGTCGCTGCAGGGGCAGCAACCGCAGGGGGCGGTGCAGCCGGTCGAGCACAGCGGTGGCGCGGCGCAGCCGACGTTGCTGCAGTCCTGCGCGGTCCCCAGATCCGCGGGGCGCTGGAAACAGCCGCTCTTACAGACGGCGCCGTTGTGAACGTCGCCATCGAAACAGTCGCAGTCGCAGCGGCTGGGGGCCTCGTCGCAGTAGCGCAGCCGACAGCCGCCACACTCCTCCCCAAGGCTCTTGCAGGCGGTTATGGCCAAAAAGAACAGCAACAGGAGATCGCGTGTGCGCATGGCGGCGATGCAAAAGCAATCCGCATACCGCAAGCAGCCAACAGTTAAATTGGGCGGTTAGCGCGCTCCGACACTCAGATCTCTGAGGGCAGCGCAGACGCTGCGAGGCATGGGCCGGCCCGGTGCGGGAAGGTTCCTAGATGTGCAGGGGGGAATCCGGCGCCCGCTTGCGAGCGACGCTGCGGCGGCTTTATGGGCAGAGGCTGCGGTCGAGGAGACCGGCGATCGCGCGCTCGATCTCTTCGACGATTTCGGCGCTGGGGATGCGGGCGAAGCGGAAGGACACGGTCTGTCGCGGCACGGCCTCGGTTTCCGCGCCGATCTCGATTTCGTAGGGCCCCGGAGTTCCGGCGGGCAGCGCTTCTAGACCGTTTGGGCCGAGCACGAAAGGGGTTCGGCCGGAGAGCCACAGGCGCGGAATCTCGTCGCCACGCAAGCGCTGCCAGAAGGTCGGCGGCGGCGGAGTGGTTAGTCCCCACGCGTCGCTCTTCGTTCGGCAGAGTTCGGAGAGACCGGTCTGCAGGCCAGCATGGAGCGCGTCGATCTGGGACTGTGCGACGCGCTTCTGACGGCGCTCTTTGTCACTTGTCGCGGGGCGATACACGGCCGAGACATCGAGGGTGAAAGAAAAGCGCTCACCGCGACCGCTCAGCCGATCGAGACCCGAGCAAACCGGGGGCTCGATCCAGGTGTCCTGGTTGGGCAGCTTGCCGATAAAGAGGGTGCGATGCGCGATGTCCTTGGGGGCGGTGAGGACACCCGTCTTGGCGGGGCTTACGAACTTGCCCACGCGGTGTTCCGACTGTCGCCAGCGCAGCGTTTGGGCCAGCAGCGGATCCGCGGTTTGCAGCGTCAGCTGATGATCGAACTGCGCCAGCGGCTCGACCGACTGGCCGTCGTGGATGTGCAGCGTTGGAAAGAAGATCGCATCGGGCCGGCGCGAGGCGAAGGTGAAGGCCATCGGCTGAACGGTCTGCGTGGTCTGCGTGGTCTGTGTGGTCTGGGCTGGGCTGGGCCGTCGGCCGGGCTTCAGCTGAAAGACCGCGAAGCCCCAGTCGGCGTACTCGTCGTGTAGTTCGGCGAGCGACGTCGGCAAGCGAAAGCGTGGATCGAGCCGCTCGAAGTCGCGCGCCTGCGGCACAAAGGACGCCACATAGTCGCCGACGTCATGCACAGCCAGCTGCTGGGGCGGTGGCGCGGTTCGCACCGTCGCGGCAAGGACACCCGGGGGCGGCTTCGGCGGCGGAAAGCACTTCGCAAGATCGCTGAAGAAGGTGCGGTAGTGCGACAGGTTCAGAAACTCGATGTGGTCGACCGCGGTGGCGACGGGTAGCGGCAGGATCATCGCCAGCTCTTCGCTGAACGAGAGGGTCATGGAATAGACCAGGGCTTGCCGCGGACCGTCGTCCAGGCGACGCGCAAAGATCTGCGTCGCTCCGACGCTCGACACGGCGCGTGAGAAGCAGCACATGGCTATACGGTACCGGGTTTCGACGCGTTCTTGGGGGCTCGGGCGGAAGGGAGGCGCAGCCGAGTCAGACCGGCCAGGCCGAGAGCCGAAAGGCAGATGAGGGCGGGAAAGACCTCGACCAGCATGCGCTGCGACAGGCCGAGCGGCACCGCCAGGACCAGGCCCGCGCAGCGCCCGACGATGGCGAGCAAGAGCACACCGACCGCTGCGTGGCGCCGCACGCTCAGCGCACCGAGCAGGGCCAGGCCGTACAAGGCCAGATCCCAGTAGCGCACGAGCTGGCGATGGCGCGGCAATCCGAGCAGCGGTGAGTGCATCGACAGCTCGCGATTGGGCACCGATTCGAAGAGCGCGGCCAGGCGTCGCAGCGGCAGCCAGACAAAGGTACGCAGAGGCGCGCGCTGCGTTCGCTGGGCGGCAAGCTGGCGGAAGCCGGCGTCGACCTCGGGGCTTAGGCGCTCGCGATCGTAACGGTCGATCAGTGCGTTTAGCTCGGCGCGCTCGGCATCGGAGTCGACCATCTGCGGCAGGAGACCCATGGGTCGCCATGGACGCTCAAACGCAAACAGCGGATCCAGGAAGCCCTCGTCGGGCGTGGCGCGGGCAAAGCTGCGCGCCCAGTCGAGGACACCGGTCGGCAGCGGTCGCTGACCGTCGGCGGTGCGCCACTGCCAAGCCGCTGGGTAGGGGCGGCCAAACTGCAGCAGGTTGCGGATCGGCCAGGGGGCAAAGATCAGCGCCGCGACCAGTCCGAAGGCGGCGATGGCTTGGCTGCGCCGCGTTGGCACGCGCCACAGGGCGAAGAGCACTGCCGGCAGTAACATCAGCGCATCAGCGCGCACCAGCTGAGCCGCGCCCGCGACGAGGCCAGCCAGGCCCGCGAAGAGCACGCTCCGCTCACGAGTGGCGCGCAGGACGAGATAG
>DAORCZ010000350.1:0-4533 GCA_035345735.1 Pseudomonadota bacterium
CCCAAAAGACTGCATCCCGCATCGGCATCCCATACGACCGCGCCGTAGACCGACTGTGCCAGATTCTCCCGCGTCACAGCGGAGCGCCGCACAAGTGCCAACCGGCCCTGATGATTTGCGCCCCTCAGCCATCAGAGGCAGCACCGGGCCTAGGTCGCGGCTCCAGTCTTGCCGCGGGCACCGAAGTCGCCGCGACGAGGCCGGCCTCGATTCCGCTACACTCAAGAGACCGTGAAGGCGCAGCGTCCCATCCCACGAAGACACGCTCAAGCGACGTGGACCTGTGGCGCGCTGCTGGGCTTGTTGTTGGCCGGTGCCGGAGGCCAGCGAGGAAATCTGCTCGCCCCGCCCGTGCTCGATGCGAAAGCGCCCCTCCCGGCGCCAACACCTGCGCCTGGGCTTTCGTCGGTGCCCGCGTCCCCGCCTGGGCCCGCACCAGCGACCGCGCCGACAAAGGCGCCAGCCCTCGCCGGGCGCGACCATCTTTCGGTCGTCGCGTGCCGATCGGATTCCGACTGCGGCTGGGATGATCCCTGCATGCCGACGCGCTGTGTCGAGCCGCAGCCCAGCCGCACCTGCGAGGAGTCCGCGCCTCCGCCTGGAACCTGCCTGTGCCAAAACGGAGGCTGCACCCTCAAGCCGCATCGCGCCCCAATTGCCAGCGCTCCCTGCCAGCCGCGGGCCTGCGTGGTCGACCGCGCGGCCGGACGCTGCGTTGCCGACAGCGGTGGAGTGCCCGAAAACTTCCGCACCAACCCAGGCCTCAGCAGCGGCCCTAGCTGCGACTGCATCACCCCCGAGCGCGGCTGCACGTTCCAGTGGTTTCCGCCCATTCCCTGCAAGACCGTCCGCGACTGCTGGGTCAGCGAAAAGCCCCGGCCCCATCCCATCCGCCGCCCCCCAGCCCTACGCAACCGCAGCTTCAAACCCTGCACCAGCGACGGCGAGATCGAACCCGAGTGTTCTTCTTCCGGCCGCTGCGTGCTGGGGCCTAGCTACCTGTGCTAGCGGCGGCGTCGGAATCACAGATCGCGCAACGCAGCCACAGCGGTGACCCCGGCGTGGTTTCATCGCCTGGCACATGCTCAGCGTGACCCGCAGCGCGCCGTAGCGACGTTGCGACCCCGAAAACGGAAGAGCATGCAATCACGCACAAGCCGGGCTGCGACCCCTCGATAGGCGCTCTTGGGGCCGATGATGCGCTCGTGCGTGCGGACGCGTAGCTGCGGGGGCGTGCCTGCGGTGGCCGGCACGATCTCCCAGCTTGCGCGGTAGCGGATCACAGCCGGATGCTCGGCGAGCAGCACCTGGGGGCTGGCGGGTGGCCGGCCCGCGGGATCTTCAGGGTCAGGGATGGAACCGGTTCGGCCGCTGCTGTCCCAAGCGATGGTCTGGTCCAGGAGTCTGCGCAGCTTCGTGCCCTCCCGGCGATAGATGCGGAGCGAACGGATGAAATCGCCGCCGCTTCTGTACCAGCTCTCTTGCACGATCTCGTCCGCGCCATCGCCGTCGAGATCCAGAGTCTTTACGATCGGCGACCCGCCATCTGCACTGCCGTTCATCGCTTCGAAGGGGGCGGTGGCGAGCACCCTGCGAGTCGCACCATCGACGATGAGATGCACGCCCTGATAGATCGCGCGTCCCACGATCGCCCACCCGGGGGCCGGAAAGCGACCTGCGACGCAGATCAGGTAAACGTCGGGCGAGGACTCGCTGTCGATGTTGTCGGCACGAAATCCCGCCGCCTCGATGATCGGTCGGATCTGCGCGGCGAAAATGGCGCGCGGCGGACACGCCGGGTCCGAGGTCTGGTTTGGCACGACTTCTTGAATGAGCGCCGACGGGTCGACGTACGACGCAGACCCAGCCGCCTGGACCCGCGAAAGACCAAGCATCGCGATCAGCAGTACCCACACCGCGCATCGCCGCATGCATAGCAGGCTACGCGCGATGACCAAACCGGCGCAATTCATGCTGGCTCGATGTGTTGCCGGTCGCCCTGGGTCGGAATGGCGAAGCGCACGTGCGCTGCCCGCGCCCAATCGAGTGGTGCCGCGGAGCCTGCAGGATCGATGGCGTGAGTTCGCCGATGCTAGCGGCGGTGGGTGAAGTGCGGTGCCGCGGTCAGCGCGGTCAGGTAGTCAAGGATGCTCTGGTCGCCGTTCCCCAAGCTGGGGCGCAGCTTGCCGATCAGGCAGCGGGGCTGGCCCTCACCCAGGCCGTAGGCATACGCGGCCATCATGTCGGCGGCGCAGGCCTGCACGTCGGGGCGGCTCGACAGCTTCTTGGCGAGATCGACCTGGCCGCTCGCCTCGATGTTGACCTCGTCGCTGGGCGTCAGGGCGCGACCGGCGTCGTTGATCGCCAGGCCCTTTTCATCGCGGCGATAGCGACCGACTTCATCGAAGTGCTCGAAGGTGAAGCCGATGGGGTCGAACTGCTTGTGGCAAAAGGCGCAGCTGCCGACGGCGTGCTGCGACTCATAGCGATCGCGCGTGGTCTTCTGTCCCGGCATCACCGGGGGCAGGGGAGGGATGTTCTTGGGGGGCTCGGGGCGGACATTGCACAGCAGCTTTTCGAACACCAGCAAGCCACGCTGCGTCGGGGACGAGCTCTGCGCCTGCGCGTTTGCGGCCAGGATCGAGCCCTGCGCCAGCACCCCGATGCCCCAGTCTGGCGGACGCGTGGTGCGGGTAAAACCGCCGCCCGCCGTGCCATAGCCATAGTGGCTGACCAGCGTCGCATCGAGGAAGGTGTAGTTCGCCGTCAGCAGCTGATTCAGGCCGCCGCGATCGGTCAGCACAACCTGATCGATGAATCGCTTGGTCTCTTCGACCAGCGAGTTTCTGACGTTGAAATAGTTGGCCACATCCGGACGCGTGACCGATGCGGCGCGCTCATAGCGAAACCAGGATCGGAACAGCTGCCGCACGACTTCTTGCCCGCGTGGAGTTGCGATCAGGGCCTGGGCTTCGCTCAGCAGCGCAGCCGGACTTGCAAGCTCGCCGCGATCGGCCTTATCCAGCAAGGCCACCGTCGGCGTCGTGCCCGAAAAGGTGTAGGCCAGCTCGCTCGCCAGCTCGTGCTGCGAGAGCGTATAGCCATCGCCATCTGCGGTCCCTAGCTCCGAGCGATAGATCGCGCTCGGCGACTGAATCATGGCCACCAGCGTCCACTTGATCGCTGTTGGAAAGTCGGCCTTGGCCTTGACGCTGTCGTAGAGCGCCAGGTACCCGTCGCGCTCTCCATCGCTCAGTGACCGACGGAACAGGCGACGCCCGATGTCACGCACAAACGTCGTGGCGCAGGATCGATCGGGCGTAAACGTCGAGCACGATAGGACCAGCGGCAGGATGCCGGCGTTGGTGACATAGGTCGCGACGTCTTCCGCTGTATCGAGGATCTCTTGCGCGGTCTGCGTGTTGACCTGCAGCACCTGCGCATCGTTGCCAAAGCCCAGGTGCGACACCGGATCGACGCCCAGCTTCACCCCCGCCCAGCCGATGGCCTTGATCGTGGGGAAGATGTCGCCGAGCGAGTTCTCTAGCTCGCGGTTGCTCAGGCGGCGCAGCACGGGAGGTCCCACCGTCGCCTCGGCACAGATCTGTTCATCGCTCGGGGGCGGCAGCGTCGCGTCGTTGCTGCTGCAGGAAGCGGACAGCGACAGCGCCGCCGATAGCACCAGGCCTCCCAGCCCCAAGCGACGGGTGGAGTTGGAACGAATTGTCGAAGAGAAATGGAGCGCGTTCATGCCTTCACCTCCGCGATGCTGCTGCCAAAGGTGCTCTGCGGCACGCCAGCGATTTCGCTGAGCGTGTAAAGGAGGTCGCCGTGCGAGCGGTTGTCGAAGTCGAACAGCTTGCCGGTCTTGATCGCGCCCGCCCCACCGCCAATGGTCACCGCCGGCAGATAGCTGACATAGGGCTTGCCCGAGAGCCACACCGTGTCTTTGTTGCTGTGGTGGTTGGCGCCGTCCGACACCTCGCTGAACAGATAAATCAGCGTGTTGTCCAGCACCGTCCGCCCCGGTGCCGTGGTGTCTAGGGCATCGGCGGTCTGCAGCGTCCGCAGCAGCTTGTCGACGAGGTGCTGTACAAAAAAGCGCTGCACCCGCGCAAACTCGGCGCGCCCGGTCGCGTCCCAAGAGTGCGACACCGGATCGTGGTGGTTCTTGGCGATCCCCAGCGCGCTCATGTTCACATCGGAGGTCGCCCACAGGTTCTGGATGGTGATGACCCGCGCCGCGCCGCAGATCAGCGCCTGCGCCGAAAGCTCAAGCTGCGCATCTAGCACCTGCGCCAGGTTCGCGGCATCGGTGACGTTGGCACCACTTGTGCGCAGCGCCTCCACCGTCGGCAGGCTCGGCTGCCCCATGCACATATTGCCGCTCTGTCCGCCGGCCTTGAGCGCCCGCACCGCCTCCAGGTGCACGCTCAGCTTGCTCTGTTCGCGCGAGAGGTTCTTGACCGTCCCGGACATCGTCTCTAGCTCGCGCTCGGTCAGGCCCAGCGCCAGCTTGCGGAACTCGGCATC